>CAZJRH010000292.1:0-7420 GCA_964548215.1 uncultured Nitrospirota bacterium | reverse complement strand
GCTCGACCTTGACGACCTCCTTGGCGTAATGATGGGCCCAGTCCAGATAGAGCCGGCTGCTGTCCTTCATCGCCCGGGCCCCTTCGGTCAGCCGCTTGATCTGGGCCGTATCGACACCCTGCTTCTCCAACGTCCCAACCTTCGTTAAAAACTGCTGATTGAGGCGCTCCATGGCGTCTTGCACGCGCGTGAGCGATTGCTGCAGTTCATTCTCGGCCATGCTGGACTCCTTTTACTCCGAACGAAGTGAGGAGTAATCTCCGATTTCAGTACCGCTTCCCAATAAAAAACCCCGTTGCAAAATCGCGCCGGGGTTTTGTCGTTCTAATCTGATTGCAGGGCTTAGCCTTGGTAGGCTTGCCCCAGGGCAGCCGCTTCCGCCTTCTCCTTGCCCAAGAGCAGTTTGCCGGTAGCGCCGTCAACCGGCGCCATTTCAATGGCGTTATGCTTGGCGGCATCGCAGACCACGACGCACAACTCGCACCCCTTGCACCGATTGGTCACCACGTAGGCTTTGAGCTTTTTCGGCTCGAGCAGGATACAGTCGGCTTCGGGACAATACAGAATGCAGAGCCGGCAGCCTTTTTGGGCCACGCACTTCTCGTCATGCACGTAGGCGACGTTATACATGTTCTTCTACGATCCCCTCGTGACTCGGTGCGCGATGCCTCTAGTAGGCGACGGTGACCAGATGGTTGCTTTCCGCCCAGGCGGAAGCCAATTCGTACGACTTCAAAATCGTATCCAGATTCTTTTTCAGCAAATGCTCTTTCTTGGCAAATTTCTTTTTGATCGCTTCGTCCAGCGTGGCGGTGCCGCCCGACGCAACATATTTTTTCCCGAACCGATCCTGCAGCGCCTTGTCGAGCGCGTCCAGCGAGACGGCCTTGGTGATGCCGGAAACAGCGCCGATCAACGCCATATTCGACGCCAACTCCGTGCCGGCGACCTCCATGGCGATATGGGTCGCATCGAATGTGTAGATGGAGATGTTGTCTTTGGCCAGGGTCTCCAGGTCTTCCGGCGACAGCAGGTCGGCGTTGGAATTGATGATCACGATGCCGTTCTTCTTGATGCCCGAATAGAAGGGGGCGGTATAGCTTTTCTGCATGGTGATAACTTGCGGATGGAAAATGATGATCACATCCGGATAGACCAGCTCGCCCCGGTCGTAGATCCGCTCGCTGCCGATCCGGCAGTAACTTTCCGCCGGCGCCATCCGCTTTTCCGCGCCGAAGAATGGGTTGGAGATGGAAAATTTGCCGTCCTTGTTGGCCGCCATCGCCATGACGTGCGCGGAGGTGACCACCCCCTGCCCGCCCAGGCCCGACATCCGGATATTGAGACGTTTTTTTAGCATGACCGCTGTTCCCCAGACTTACGAGGCGGCCGGAATCGCCGCGGTTCTTTGCTCGATATTCGAGGCTGCGGCGGCTTTCTGCTTGGCGGCGAGATCGGCCAGGAACAGCTTGGCCTCGTCGGAGACGTATTCCTTGTAGGCGAAGCGCTCGTTCGGCCGCTCCGCATCGCGCATCTCCTGCAGACCTTCCATGCTGTTCTTGCCGATTTCCAGAATGCAGGGGGTGTAAAGCTGCAGGTAGGTCGGACCGATGTCCCGCGCAATGAGGATGGCGTTCTTGATCACCCGCTCCACCAGCGCCGGCTTGCTGACCGTGCAGTTCACCACATAGTGACAGCCCGATTCGCGCGCGATTTCCGGCAGCCGCACCTTGTCGAACTTCTTGCCCATCGGCGCCATCTTTGCCACAAAGCCTTTTTGCATCAGGCCGCTTTCCTGGCCGCCGGTGTTGGCATACAATTCGTTGTCGAAGCAGATCGTCGTGAATTTCTCCTGACGGAACCAGGCCTGCAAGGTCATATCCAAGCCGATGTCGACCGTGGCGCCATCGCCGGCCAGCACCACGACGTCCTTGATCCGGCCGGGGAAGCGAACGGTCAGCGCCCGCTTGAGGCCCGTGGCGACGGCGTTCTGGTTGCCGAAGAGCGAGTGAATATTGTGCACGGCGACCATGGGGAAGACCAGGCTGGTGCAGCCCGTCGAACCCACCATGACGGTATCTTCCGGGTTGGGCAGCGACGCCAGAATGTAGCGGAACGCGATCGATTCCGGGCAGCCGGCGCAGAGCGAATGCTCTTCAATAAGCTCCTTGTGCACGCCGATATCCTTCCAACCCCGGCTCGTATTGCCGTACGTCGCGTCCTCCACCAGATCCTGATACTCCGGCGGCATGACGTCGTAAAATTCCTTGCAGATCTTGATTTGCTCTTTGCTCATTGTGGCTCTCTCCTCTGCCTGAACGTCGCGCTCAACTGCCGCGGCCGGCCAATACCGACACTGACTTGCCCTTGTGGATAACCCGTTGAATCGCTTCCACGATCACTTCCGGAGGCATGGTCATGCCGCCCGCCACGTGGGGCCCGGCGATAACCCGATGGTTGTTTGAAATCGTCGCCTTCACCTCGCGGGCCAGCCAGCCGACCACGTTGAACTCCGGCACGAAGATATGCTTGGCATTCTTGGTCGCTTCACGGATCTCTTGATGGGGGAAGGGCCGGAGCGATTTCACTTTGACCAGGCCGACGTTGATCCCTTCATCCGCCAGCAGCCGGATCGCTTCGCGGCTTTGCGACACGGCGGTGCCGGAGGCCAGCAGCAGAATCTCGCTGTCAACATTCTCCGTCTCGATCAACCCATTGAGCAACGGAATCGTGTGTTTGCGGGCGCGCTCGCAGGCCGCGCGCACCTCCAACTGCCACGATGCGTGGGTCATATAGCTGATGTAGTTCGATTTCATCACGAACGGGTCGCGCATCATCCGCACGGGCGGCACTTCCATATCCATGCAGACCACCGGCGAACGATAGGGATCGTACGGCGGCAGGCACAGATCGGGCGGCGTCAGCATCACCGTGTCCTTGGTGTGGGTCACGAAGAAGCCGTCGCAGCAGAGCGCCAGCGGCAGATGCACTTCGGGCTGTTCGGAGACAAGATAGCCCTTGAGAATCCAGTCGAAAATTTCCTGGGCGGTTTCCGCATGCCAGACCATCATCCCCGTATCGAGCAGGAAGTACATTTCCAGATTATCGGGCTGGATGCTCAACGGCGAGTTGACGCCGCGGCAGGTCACAATCACCTGGATCGGCAGCCGAGAGCCGCACCACATCGGAAAATTTTCAAAGGCCCGCAACGTGCCCGGACCGGCCGTCGTCGTGAAGACGCGGGCGCCGCCAAAGGCCGCGCCGGCGCACTGCGACATCACGGCGAACTCACTCTCGCCCCGCATATAGTCGCCGATGTACCCTTCGGCGAAGAGCTCGCCGATCAGAGCGGCCGCTTCGCTTTGCGGCGTGATGGGATAGGCCACCATGGAATCAACGCTGGCCCGCCGGACTGCCTCCTTGATCACCTCGCTACCCGTCAAAAAGGCGGCGGTGCGCTCCACCTCGTTGAAGAGGCGGTTTGCATCAGTATAGGTCTGTCCGGCTTTGTTTTTCTGACCGATTTTGCTGGCATGTCCGTCAGCCATGATCCGTCTCCTTTTACTTGGCCGCGTGGCCGTCCTGATGGACGACGCCGTTGCCCGATCGTTTGAAACTAAATTGCGTGAACGGCAGGCCCTGGCTCTTCATGCCGCCGGCCTTCAATTTTTTGACCCGTTCCACCAACTTCCAGAGCGTCTCCGGAGAAATATCGCGCAGCGTGCACATGGCGTCCTCGTGTCCCGCCTGCGCGCAGAGCGCGATCGTATAGCAGGTGGTGCCGCCCCGAATGATTTTCAACGCCAGATTCGCTTGATGGCAGTGCACGCCGACAAACACGCAGACATCTTCTTTATTATGCCAGATGGTCAGATTTGGATGGTTCGGGTTGATCTCGACGGCGGCGTCAATCTTCGGATATTTGGGCCGGTAATCGGCCATCGGAATAATACGCATGGGGACGGCATCAGCCAGCGCCTTGACTGCCGTCGCTTTCAAGGCCGCCCTCTCGTTCCAGTGCCAGAGCACCAGCGGCCCGGGATGGAGCGTCGGCACTTTCGCGCTCAACAACTTGATGGCGATATGCTCGATCGCTTCGTCTTCAGACACGATCCGTCCTTCAATGTGGCCCTGACCCGGATCGGGCAGCACAACACCCATCATCGCCGCGGCGGGCGGTAAAAACGCCTCCGGGCCCGGCAACACCCGGTAGACTTCTTTGTGTTCGTACTCGTGTTCAGATGCCATCGTATCCGTCGTCATACAACCCCACGCCGATTGTTAAAGCATTAACCTGCTGTAATCTTGCACAGAAGGCGGGAAAAATAGTGAACTCAGTATAGCAACCGATTTTGCGGACTGTCAAGGGGAAACTCCCCTAAACCGCAAGAAACATATATTGCTGTAACATATCGGAACCCAAGCACTTTCAGCCAGGGGTATCGCCGAGAGATTTGATGATTTTCCAGCGGATTTTTAGAGGTCCCGGCGCCCTTGCAGCGCCCGGGTCATGGTGGCTTCATCGGCAAATTCCAAATCGACTCCCACGGGCACACCGCAGGCGATTCGACTGACCTTGACGCCTAGCGGCTTGAGTTGATTGGCCAAATATAGCGCTGTTGTCTCGCCTTCCATGGTCGGATTGGTAGCGAGAATCACTTCCTGCACTCCCCCCTGCTTGACCCGGTCCAGGAGGTCGGCCGCTTTAATGTGTGAAGCATTCACACCATCCAACGGAGAAATCGCGCCCATCAGGACATGGTAGAGTCCTTTAAATTCTCCAGTTTTTTCAATAACTTGAATAACATTTGGCTCTTCCACCACCATAATCTGGGTGCGGTCCCGAGTCGGGTGCTGGCAAATCGGGCATTGGACTTGCGCGCCGGAAAATTCGGCGATGTTGTGGCACTGCGGACAAAAACCCAATCGCTCCTGCACGGCCGTGATCGCCGACACCAGATTGACGCCGACCTCCGGCGATCGCTTCATCAGATGAAACGCATACCGCTGGGCGGTCTTGGGTCCCACACCGGGAAATTGACAAAAGGCGTCGACAAGCTGGGCGAAGAGCCCCTTGGGCTCGCTCGTGATCTCGCCCTTTCCGTCGGCCGATGGACGAGAGATGTTCATCTCAAGGCAACAGCCCCGGAGGGCGCGCCGACTGGCCGGGCGGCGGCGTCGGCTGCGGCGGCGAGGTCACGCGACCGCCGAACAAATCGAGCACCGACTCCAGCAAGGGTTCCAGCGGGGGCAGATCGGCCGATGGCGCTGTCACGCCACCGGGAGCCTGGGGCGGCGCGCCGGCCTCCGGCGCAATCGCCACCAGCTTCAGGCGCAGCGCACGGCCGAATTGCCTGGCCACCAACCCGTCAAAAAATTCCTTGTTCGCCCCGGCCTGCAGCCGTTCGATCATCACGGCCGCGCCCGGTGGGTAGCCCAGCGTCAGCTCGCGCTCCCCGATATCGAGCAGACGCACACCAGTCAGATAGGTGGCGAGATAGGGCTTTTGTTTCTGGACAAGGCTCATCAATGCCGCCCACGCCGAGGATGATTCCGGCGCGGCAGGCGCGGCCGCGCCCAGGGTCTCGATCCGGTCAGCGGGCGCTTGGTCATCAGATGCATTCGGTTTCGGCGGCGCAGCCGGAGCGGGGCGCGCGGTCGGAACCGCCGGTGGCGTCGTCGATGCGATGGCCGACACCGCGGGCTCGTCGGACGTCACGCCAAGCTCCCGCTCCAGGTCGGCGACTTTCTGCAACAAGACACTGAACGATTCCAGCGCCGATAACTGGGTGGAGCGCACGATGCCCATTTCAATGGTAAAAATCTGATCGAGACTGCCCCTTAGCTCCTCCGCCACCCGCCCCCAGAGCAAAAATAACCGTTGCAGCTCCTCGGCCGTGAAGTGGGCGGCGAGCGCTTCGATCGCCTGCTGTTCTTCCGCCGGCAGGTCGAGCAACGGCGCCTGGTCTTTTTGTGCGGATGGGGGGCAAAGCTTGGCCACCGTCAGATGGCGGAGCCATTCGAGAATCAGCCCGCAAAACTGCCGCGGATCCTGACCCTGCTCGGCCATGCGCTGCGCCGCGGACAATGCCACGGCCGCATCCCGCCGCGCGATCCCGTCGAACAACGTCGCCATTTGATGGCGATCGATGACACCCAATAATTGCCGCAATTCCTCATCCGCGATCGATGGGCCGCCGTAGGCGATCGCCTGATCCAAGAGGCTGAGCGCATCGCGCAGACTGCCATCGGCCGCCTGGGCGATCAAGGCCAGACCGGACGGCGCCAGGGCGAACCCTTCGGGCTTGGATATCTCGGCCAGCCGATCGACAATTTCCCGTCGGGTCAGCCGCCGGAAGACAAACTGCTGGCAGCGGGATTGGATCGTCGCCGGCACCTTATGAATCTCGGTCGTCGCAAAAATAAAAACCACGTGGGGCGGCGGCTCTTCCAGCGTCTTCAGCAGGGCGTTGAAGGCCTGATCCGTCAACATATGCACTTCATCGATGATATAGACCCGGCGGCGCCCTTTCAGCGGGACATATTTGATGTTCTCGCGCAAGTTGCGAATCTCATCGATGCCGCGGTTCGACGCCCCGTCGATTTCCATCACGTCGACCGACGTGCCCTGGGTGATTTCCAGGCAGGGGTCGCATTGCTGGCACGGGGTCGGCGTGGGCGCGTCCGCCGCCAGGCAATTGAGGGCCTTCGCAAGCAGGCGGGCCATGGTCGTTTTGCCCACCCCGCGCGGACCGCAGAAGAGGTAGGCGTGGGCGATCCGGCCGGCCGTCATGGCGTTGCAGAGCGTGCGGGCCACGTGGCCCTGCCCGACGACGTCGTCGAATTTCTGCGGCCGCCACTTGCGCGCCAACACTACGTAGTTACTCATGGGGCCCCACACTCTTCGTTGCTCACGTGCTCAAAGTAAGAGGTCAACATCATAACCCCTCACTTCGTTCGGGGTAAAGCGGTACTAACATCGGACGTCACTCCTCACGTCCGTTCGGAGTAAAGGAGAAGACCAGGCGACCTGCGGCGCCCGAAACCGCATGCGTACCGTTGCTTCCTTCCGGACCTGGCGGGGTTCGGCACCGTCCCGTCGCACAGGGCCCGGTCTTCTCGAAAGTGGTCTATCAAATTATCCGCCATTCTCATCACTCTCCGTAGAAGCTCCTACATAAAGCTTCCACGGAAAAGATCAAAATCTTACGCTCGTAATTGGTCGGGATTGTTCGCCTTACGGCTCACATCCCTAGGGTGGAAGGCCAGCCGCCCAGAGGGCACCTGCTGGCCTTCGTTTATCGTCTACCTCTCCGTGGAAGCTCTGAGAACAAAGCTTCCACGGTCGTTTTTGATTGATGTTCGAACTTTTTTTGAGCAAAACCCCCAATAAGGAAGCCAGCCCCGCCACTGCGCGCCT
>CAZJRH010000291.1:0-5284 GCA_964548215.1 uncultured Nitrospirota bacterium | reverse complement strand
CGCCCGCCCTTGTATTCCAGCACGATCAGCTTGGGCGGTTCCTCGCTGCCCCGCGCCACGCCGACCAGCGCCCACATGCCGAGCCGTTCCATCTCGGCCCGCTCCATGATCGTGCAATGCAGCTTCGCTTCGCCGGCCAGTTCCTGGGCCAGCTCGGCCAGCTTCGACGGCGTGGCGACATTCGAGGGATGATTGCCCAAATCGCGCGCCAGCAGCGTGGCCTCCGACGTGATCACGGCCCGCTCCACCGCGTGCCGGACGGCCTCCAGCAGCCGGCGCTCTTGCACCAGCAGCGCGGCGCGCCGCAGCGGCTTGACCGGCGGCTTCAATTCGGTTTTATAGACGTTGAATTCATAGAGGCCCAGCAGTAATCCTTCCGCCTGAGCCTGGGCGGCGTCCGCGGGCGTGAGTTTGCTGAAACCCAGACCGAAGACGGGCATGATGATCTCGCCCACGCCCAGCCCTTTGATGAGGCCGGCCGCTTTGCCCGCCGCCTGCCGGATGCGCTCTGGCGTGACGGCGGCGCGCTTTCCCAGGCCGACGAAGAGCAACCGCTTCGCTCGCACCAGCCCGTGCGCGTCGGCCAGCGACAGTTGATTCGCCTTGCCGGTGAATTCGCCCCGCGTCCGCCGGTCGGCCAGCACGGGCGCCAGTTTTGCAAAGAGTGATTTGGCGTCGCCGGGCAGCGTGGCCTCGTCCTCGCAACAAGGCAGGACCAGCAGGTCGGTGTGCGCGTCGGCGAGCGAGCCGTGCGCGGCGGTGATGTCGGTGGTCGAAGGCCGCCGGAGGGCGGACGTTGTCGAGGAATGTTTAGACGCCACGGGTATTGGGCTCCCAAATATATTTGTGTTGTTGGAGTTGCAAGCGTGCGGGCAGCCGGTCGGCCAAGAGCCAGCCGGCCAGTTGTTCGGGATCGAGCACGCCGAAGACGGGCGCGAAGAGCACGGGACAGCGGCGATCGAGATGATGGCGCTTGGTCAACTCGGTCGCCCACTCGTAATCGGCGCGATTTTTGATGACGAATTTCACCTCGTCGGTCGGTTTGAGGGCTTCAAGGTTGTCCCAGCGCATGGCATCGGTCATGCCGCTGCCGGGACATTTGATGTCCATGATGACGATGGTCCGCGGATCGAGGACCCGGATGTCGAGGCTGCCGCTCGTTTCCACCAGCACGGTGTAGCCTTCATTCAGCAGCTCCGTCACCAGCATCGGCGTCTCGCGTTGCAGCAGGGGTTCGCCGCCGGTCAGCTCGACAAGCGGGCAGCCGAAGCTGCGCACGCGCTCCATGACGGCGTCGAGCGTCACTTCCACGCCCTCATAAAAAGCATGGGCCGTATCGCACCATTCGCAACGCAGATGGCAGCCGGACGTGCGGATGAAGACGCAGGGCCGGCCGGCGTGGGTCGACTCGCCCTGGATGCTGTAGAAGAGTTCGTTGATCTTCATGCGGCGTGTCTAGTGTGCGGTTGTTGTGTCGGTCGATGCGTTCCAGCCGGCGTCGGTTTTCCGCCGATGGCCGATGCGCCGATCGCGAAAGCGCCGTTGCGTGCTTCGCCGTTCAATAGCGGCATGAGATGGCCCGGAGGATGACCGGGACAATTGTGGTAGGCGCCGCCGTTCTTCCCCATAGCCTCGGGTTTCGACCCGGCGTTGGGCGTGTCTGGATTCCTGCATCCGCGCCCGTCGATATTAGCAGTGCATCAGGCCAAAATCAAGACGCGGCGCGCCAGCGCGTCGGGCCATTGGGCGATCGTCCAGCCGCGCTGCCGTGCGATCCGAGCCAGTCGCGGCGACGGGTTGACGACCGTCGCGTGGCCGACGAGCTGCAGGGCCGGCAGATCGCTCAGGTTGTCGCTGTAGAAGCTGGCGTGCTGCAGGTCGATGCGCTCGCGCCGGGCATGGTCGCGAAGCGCCTCGCCCTTCTGCTCGCCGTAAGGATGGGGCGCCAGCGCGCGCCCGGTGAAACGGCTGCCGGCCCGTTCCAGGTGACAGGAGATGGCGTCGTCCATGCCCAGTTTCTGCGCCAGCGGCCCCACCAGCAGGTCGAGCGAGCCGGTCAGCAGTACAACCCGATCGCCGGAGCGCCGGTGCTGCGTGATCGTCTCCAGCGCGATCTTGCGCAGGATCGGGACGATTTCCTCGGAGACAAACTGCTTGCCCAGCGCCTGAAAGGGATCGGCCGCTCCGTCGCGCAAATACATTTTGTTCATTTTGAAGCGGGCCACGGTCCAGGGCGGGCCCATGAAGAACGACAGCACGCCCCGGCCCAGGTGGCGGAGGCCGATGATCCGACGGGCCAAGAGCCAGCGGATGAAACGTCGCTCCATGGACGGCGGCGGCAACAGCGTGCCGTCGACGTCGAAAAACGCGACCCGGTCAGCCACGGGGGGCTGCGCGGAGCCGCTTGACCTGAGCGAGACCGTCCTGCACGACCGGCAACGCGCGGATCACGCAGAAGGCAACGGTGAAATAGACCAGGCCCATGCCGGTCCATTCGAGCGCCGGCTCACGGTCCAGGCGCCAGGCGGCGAGCGGGGAATCGGGTTGAGCGTTGAGGAGCGCAAAATAGAACGCCAGATAACAGAAGGCGATGACTTTGGCGATGGCATAGAGCGTGCGGCTGGTGCGGGAGGAGACGAGCAACCGGCCCAGGCGGCTTTTGATCATCGTCTTCTCGCCGAACGCCGCTTCGCCCTGCGTCAACGCGACCGACCGGAAGGCGTCGGTCACAAGGCCGCGCACCACCACGATGATCGGCACCCAGACGGGGATCAGCCGCAGGTGGGCGAAGACGATCCAGAGGACGTTTTCCACGATCCGGTCGCCCAGAATATCCATCACGGCGCCGAATGGTGTCTCGGTATGGGTGCGGCGGGCGAGAAAGCCGTCCAGCCAGTCCATGGCAATGGCCGTCAAAATCAGGAGAAAGGCGAGCAGCGCGCTCCCGACGGTTCGCCGGTAGAGCAGGAGAATGGCGAAAAAGACCAAACCGACGCGGCCGGCCGTAATGAGATTGGCCAACACGGCGAACATTCTACGCTGATTCAAAAGAGGCAGTCAATTCACGGCGTGGAGGGCTGAAAGGACGGCCCTGGCGGCGTGTTGACTCCCACGCGGATTCGGCGATAGAATCCTCGCGCAAGCCGAAGTGGTGGAATTGGTAGACACGCACGTTTGAGGGGCGTGTGGGGCAACCCATGGGGGTTCAAATCCCCCCTTCGGCACCATATTTTATTACGTACTGGGCCCCTTGGGGGGATTTGTCGTGAAGGGTGGCCGTTGGCGTTTATTTTAATGCCGCACCCGAAAGGGTGCGGCTGCACGGTCAACTCCCCTTTACGCCGAGCGGAGCGAGGCGCCATGATTTTTGTTTCCATCACCGTATCCGGGACCGTGTAAAACGCACATCATGACTCGCCAGCCCATCACGCTCACGCGCCACATTTTCTCGCAGCAACGGGCGCATCCGGAGGCGACGGGCGAGCTCTCCGCGCTGCTGGTCCAGATTGGCCTGGCGGCGAAAATCATCAGCCGGGAGCTGGCGCTGCTGGGGCTCGGCGCGTTGCAGGGCCAGACGGGCAGTATCAATGTGCAGGGCGAGGCGGTCAAGCGGCTCGACCAGTTCGCCAACGACACCTTCGTGCAGGTTTTCGGCCACAGCGGGCTGGTCTGCACGCTGATTTCCGAAGAAATGGAAAAGCCTTTACACCTGGCCGAAAATTGCGCGCACGCCAAATATACGCTGCTCTTCGATCCGATCGACGGCTCGTCGAATATCGACGTGAACGGCGCCGTCGGCTCGATCTTTTCGATCTATCGCCGGCCCTCGGGCGGCGACCACACGACCCCGGGGCCCAACCTGCGGCCGGGCAGCGAGCAGGTGATTGCGGGCTACGTGCTCTACGGCCCCGGCACGATGCTGGTCTACGCCGACAGCCACGGCGTGCAGGCCTTCACGCTCGATTCCGGCATTGGAGAATTTCTGCTGGCGTACGATCAGATCCGCATCCCGGCCAAGGGCGGCACCTACAGCGTGAATGAGGGGCATTCCGCTTCATGGCATCCCGAGACGCGCCGCTTTGTCGACTATTTGAAGGCGCGCGACGCGAAGAGCGGCCGTCCCTATTCGGGCCGCTATATCGGCGCGTTTGTGGCCGATTTTCATCGCACGTTGATGGCCGGCGGCGTTTTTCTCTATCCGGCCGACACGGAGAAACGGAAGTCCGGACGGTTGCGCCTCATGTATGAAGTGAATCCGATGGCGTTCATCGCCGAGCGAGCCGGCGGCCGGGCCACCACCGGTGCCGGGCGGATTCTGGACATCAAACCGACCGATTTGCATCAACGGGTGCCCGTGGTCATCGGCAGCGCCGACGACGTGGCGCTGGCCGAACGCTTTGCCCGCGGCGAAACGCCGGCATAAGTTTGTTCTGAGCGCAAGGGGGACATCATGGCGACGAAACGAGTGCAGGAAATTCTCGGCTGGTACGACAGCGACAACGTCGGCACGCGCACGAATTTAGCCCGCCTGCTCAATCACGGCACACTGGCCGGCACCGGCAAGCTGGTGATTCTGCCGGTCGACCAGGGCTTCGAGCACGGTCCGGCGCGCAGTTTCGCCTCCAATCCGGCCGGCTATGATCCCCGCTATCATTTCCAGCTCGCCGTCGACGCGGGCTGCAACGCCTACGCGGCGCCGCTCGGATTTCTTGAGGCGGGCGCGGCCGAATTCGCCGGTGAAGTGCCGCTGATCCTGAAAGCCAACAACCACGATACGCTGGTGGACGAGAAGGATCCCCTCTCGGCGCAGACCGGCAGCGTGCGCGACGCGCTGCGGCTCGGCTGCGTGGGCATCGGCTACACGATCTATCCGGGCTCGGCCCACTCCCGGGAGATGTATCAGCAGTTGCGCGAGCTCGGCGAGGAGGCCAAAGCTGCCGGGCTGGTCGTGGTCGTCTGGTCCTATCCGCGCGGCTCGGCCCTGAGCAAGGAAGGGGAGCTGGCCATCGACGTGGTCACCTATGCGGCGCAGATCGCGGCCCAATTGGGCGCGCATGTCATCAAGGTGAAACTGCCGTCGGCTCACATCGAGCAGGCCGCGGCGAAGAAGGTCTACGACGCGCAGAAAATACAGATCGCCTCGGCGGCCGATCGCGTGCGCCACGTGGTGCAGAGCGCGTTCAATGGGCGGCGCGTCGTCATTTTCTCCGGCGGCGCGAAGGAAGACGACGAGACCTTCTTCAACGATGTGCGCGCCATCCGCGACGGCGGCGGCTTCGGCTCG
>CAZJRH010000290.1:0-6168 GCA_964548215.1 uncultured Nitrospirota bacterium | reverse complement strand
CGTCACGATCTCCCGCACGCTTGGCCGGGGGGGGCTGATCGGGCGCGCTCTGGCTGGAGGCGTTATGGCCTGTGTGTGTGGAGGATTTACAGTTGTTTTACTGAGTGCGTTGAAGGCGTTTCACAAGACCCCAGAGGGCGGTTTTGATCTGTTCACCCCCCTGATGGCATTGCTTGCGCCGTACACAGTTTTGGGGTGGGTCCAATTGTTGGGGGTCTTATTGTTTAGCTTGGTGGTTGCGCTGGCCACCGCTGCGCTGTTTGCGGCACGGTCTGGTCATAATAGGTCATAAATATATGTAAATAATAACTATTTAAGACTATTGGCCCATCTTGACGCTCACCGTTTCCCTGCTATATTTGTTGTTTGCCGTGGCGAAAACAGTTGACAGCACAGGGAAAACGGTCTGGTTGCTCGACGAATCCAGCGAACCGGATGCCCGCCCAGATCCTGTCCGGAGCGCCTCATCCGGCCAGTCCGCCGGCGCGCATCCCGCGTTGGCCTTCAGCCTGTCGCTGTTGGTCTGGGGCGGCGGGCAATTTTACAACCGCCAATGGCAGCTCGGCTTGTTCTATTTCCTGTCGATGGTGAACTTCTACCTCCTTCCCGCCATTCTGCTGATCTACTGGCAGCCGATCACGTCCGGCCTTCAGACGCTGGATGTGACTCCGTCGCAGGTGATCGTTCCGCTCGGCATCTTTTTCATCACCGGCCTGATGATGTGGGTGATCAACGCGGTCCATGCCTACGTGACCGCCGCCGATGCCCAGCCGGAGGAGTTTCAGGGTGTCAGCCATCCCCTGCTGCCGGCGTTCTGCTCGCTGCTGATCCCCGGCTGGGGGCAGATCCTAAACGGGCAGATGAAAAAGGGCGTCTGTTATCTCCTCGTGGCGGTGGCCGGATGGTTCGCGCTGGCGGTCCTGATCGTGATTCCGTTTCTCTGGCCGACGCTGGCGAGCCCCGTGGACCGGCTGCTGGCCGAACAGATGTTGTTCATCGCGCTGCTGCTGGCGCCGCTTGTGCTCGTGGCGTGGGTCATCAGCGTCTATGACGCGGTCAAAGTCTGCATCGATCCGCTGAAAAAAGAGCCGTGGCGCAAGCGGGTCGAATATGCCCTCACCCGGATGCGTCTCGGCGGCTGGCGCGGCATGGTGCCTCGGATGGAGCTCACATTGATGGTCAGCCTCTATCTGGTCTTCTCCCTGGCGCTCAGCCATTACTATTTTCCACGGGATTACTATGCCGCGCAGTTTCACACGCTGCAAACCCGGCTGGCGCAACAGCAGATGCATCTGATCTCGCAGCGGCTGGGTGGTTTGGTCCAGAAAGTCTCCGCGACGGAGTGGCTCCCTCGTCGCGACACCATCCTCATGTAGTGTCCGTCGCCATCCTCTTGACAGCCATATGGGAATTCGGCGTATGCTAAGAGCCGGAGATTGTCATGGCTGATCACCCACCCACGACCCCTAAAACCGATGATGACGAATGGCGGCGTCAATTGACGCCGGAGCAGTATGCCGTCTGCCGCCGGCAGGGGACCGAACCGGCTTTTACCGGCGCCTACTGGAATGCGAAGGACAAGGGCATCTACCGGTGCGTCTGTTGCGGCGCAGAACTTTTCAGCTCGGAAACCAAGTTCGACTCCGGCACCGGCTGGCCGAGCTTCTGGGCGGCCGTGGCCGACGGCCGGGTCAAAACGGTGCAAGACGATCGCCATGGCATGCGCCGCGTCGAAGTGCTGTGCGCCGGCTGTGACGCCCATCTCGGTCACCTCTTTGATGATGGTCCGGAGCCGACCGGCCAGCGCTACTGCATCAACTCCGCCGCTCTGCGGCTGATTACATCATGAAGCGACTGGTCCTGCTTCGTCACGGTGAAAGCGAGTGGAACAAAGAGAATCGCTTTACCGGATGGGTGGACGTCGGGTTGTCGGCGAAAGGGGCGCAGGAAGCCGTGGAGGCGGCGCGGCTGCTGCGGGAGGGCGGTTATTCTTTTGATGAGGCGTATACCTCGGTCCTCAAGCGCGCCATCAAGACGCTCTGGATCGTTCTCGAACAGATGGAACTCGTGTGGATTCCGGTTCATCAGAGCTGGCGGTTGAACGAGCGCCATTACGGCGCGCTGCAGGGATTGAACAAGACGGAAACGGCGCAGCGCCACGGGGCCGACCAGGTGCAACGATGGCGCCGCAGTTATGCGCTCAGGCCGCCGCCGCTCCCGCCCGAGAGTCCCCACCACCCGGGCAAGGATCCCCGCTATGCCGCGCTGCGCCCTGAAGAAATCCCGCTGACCGAGAGTCTGGCGGACACCGTGGCGCGCTTTCTCCCGTATTGGAACTCGGCCATCGCGCCGGCGATCCAATCGGGCCAGCGCGTGGTGGTCGCGGCCCACGGCAACAGCCTGCGGGCGCTCGTGAAGCATCTGGACCGTCTCTCGGACGACGCGATCGTCGAGCTCAATATTCCGACCGGCGTTCCCCTGGTCTATGAATTGGCGGACGACCTCTCGCCGATCCGCCACTATTATCTGGGCGATGCAGAACGTGTTCAGGCCGCGGCCCGGGCGGTGGCCGACCAGGGCAAGGGGTGAGTGCCTCCGCGCGCCCTGCAGACCGGCCGGACGCTGGTCCGTTCGCTGCTGGCGGCGGCGCGCCGCGACCATCCGGCCGGACGCGTCAAGCTGGTCGAGACCCACATTTCGTGGGTGGTGTTGGCGGACGAGTACGCCTATAAAATCAAAAAACCGCTCAATCTTGGATTCCTCGATTTTTCCACGCCGGCCAAGCGGCGCCGATTTTGCCGGGAAGAACTTCGGCTGAACCGGCGGCTGGCGCCCCAACTCTATCTGGATGTCGTGCCCATTACTGGTACGCCCTCGGCGCCCCGGTGGGGCGGCCGGGGCCGGATTCTCGACTATGCGGTCAGGATGCGCCGGTTCCCGGCCGCCGCGCAGCTTGATCGCGTCGCCGGGCGCGGCGCGCTCAAGCCCGCGCACATCGACCAGTTTGCCGTGATGCTGGCCGCGTTTCACGGCCGGGCGGCCGTCGCCGGGCCGCGCAGCCCGTTTGGCCTGCCGGAAACAATTGCGCAGCCGATCGAGGAGAATTTTCCGCAGATGACGCCCTGTCTGGCCGGTGACGCCGATCGGCGGCGCCACCGGCGATTGCGGGCCTGGAGCCGCCGTGACCTGGCCTCTCGCCGGGGCGATCTGCTGGCGCGCAAGGCGCGCGGTTTCGTGCGCGAATGCCATGGCGACCTGCATCTGGCCAACATGGTGCTCTGGAACGACGCGATCCTGCCGTTCGATTGCCTGGAGTTTAATGAGCGGTTGCGCTGGATCGACGTGATGAGCGACGCCGCCTTCGTCGTCATGGATCTGGAGAGCCGGGGTCTCGCCGAGCTGGCCAATCGGTGGCTGAATCGTTATCTAGAGGAAAGCGGCGACTACGGCGGGCTGTCCGTGCTGCGCACGTACCGGGTCTATCGGGCGCTGGTTCGCGCCAAAGTGACCTGCATCCGGTTGCGCCAAACGGCGGCGGGTGATCCGGCGCGGCGGTCGCTGCGCCGCGATTATCGACGCTACCTTGAATTGGCCGAGCGGCTCACGCGACCGTCACGCCCCCTCATGATATTGATGCACGGTTTTTCCGGTTCGGGCAAGACGGTGCTCAGCCAGCAGTTGGTCGATCTGTCCGGCGCGGTGCGCGTGCGCAGCGATGTCGAACGCAAGCGGCTGGCGGGCACGGTTGGGAAGGACGAGTTGTACGGCCGGGAGGCCGATCACCGGACCTATGCGCGGCTGGCCGAAGCGGCGCGGTGGATTCATCACGCCGGCCATTCGGTCATTCTGGATGCCGCGTCGCTGCGGCGGGAGCAACGCGATCTGCTCCGCCGGGTGGCGGTCGAACGGCAGGCGCCGTTCATCATCCTTGATGTGGAAGCGCCGGCGCCGGTGCTGCGTGCGCGCATCCGGGAACGGGCGGCATCCGGCCGGGACGCTTCCGATGCCGATCTGGCGGTGCTCGACCATCAAATCGCGACGCACGAGCCGCTGGCGCCGGAAGAGCGGCCGTATGCATTGACGGTCTCCACCGCCGGCGCGATTGCGCCGGCAACCCTGCTCGCGGCGATCGGCCGCGCCGCGCGCGTTCCGCCGGCGTAGCCGCCGGGGAGCGTTTAGTGCGCCGGCGTCGCGGCCGCCGGCTCGCTTTCCTGGGCCGACAACAGCTCCACTTCAAACACCAGCGTGGAGTTCGGGCCGATGAGCTCGCTGGCGGCGCGCGGACCGTAGGCCAGTTCTCCGGGGACGAAGAGCTGCCATTTGGAGCCGATCGGCATGAGCTGCAGCGCTTCGGTCCATCCGGCGATCAGCCCCGTGACGGGAAAGGTGGCCGGCTCGCCGCGCTTGTGGGAACTGTCAAATTCCGTGCCGTTGATGAGGGTGCCGCGGTAGTGGGCGGTCACCGTGTCGGTCGGTTTTGGTTGTTTGCCCTTGCCCTCGGTGAGCACTTTGTATTGCAGGCCGCTCGGCAGCGTTTTGACGCCCGGTTTTTTCTTGTTCTCGGCGAGGAACGCCTCCCCATCTTTCTTGTTCTTTTCACCGAGCTGGCCGGTTTGTGCTTCCGCCTTGGCGCGAAGCTCCTGCTGAAACTCCGTCAGGATGGCGCGCGACTGCTCCTCGGTGAATTTGGTCTTGGCGCCGGAGAGCACGTCTTTCAGGCCGGCGGCCAGGGCGTCGGCATCCAGCTCGAGCGACTGGCGCTTGAGCGTGGCGCCGATGTCCATGCCGATGCTGTAACTGATGTCGTCTTTCTTGGCCTTTGGGGCGTCTTTGGCGGCCGGTTCATCCGCCGCCGTGGCGGTCAGCGG
The DNA here is from genome assembly GCA_964548215.1 of uncultured Nitrospirota bacterium. GTDB lineage: Bacteria > Nitrospirota > Nitrospiria > JACQCE01 > JACQCE01 > JBFMAJ01. The sequence goes on along the minus strand of CAZJRH010000290.1, from coordinate 1,300 downwards.
CGAGGCGAGCAGAAGAAGGGCGATGAGGACCAGGGACAATCGTGACATGGACGCTCCTTTGTCTGGATATGTGGGGTGAGGCAACTTAGTCTCTGTGGGGGCGACGGATCATGCGCGTCGTGAACGCCGCGAGCAGACTGCCCATGGCGGTGGCGATGGTCAGGTTGAACATGATGTAGAACAGGGTGGCCAGGTTACCCATCGGTCCGGACGCATAGGCTTCGGCATTCGCGTATCGGCCGGTTTCGGCCAGTGAGAACGCGTAGTTGGAAAAGAGAAAATAAGCGAGCACCGCCTCGGCCGCCAGGGCGATGAGGCAGATTCCGTTAATTTTCCATGCGGTGGAGAATGTCATCGGTCGAGATCCCATGCCGTTATTGCGATACGATTTGAAGCATACCGTATCGAAACGGCGGCATGGTGTCAACCCTTCGACTCGGCCGAAAAAGCACGGCCTCGCTCAGGACTCCGCCCGCGGACCAGTCGGGCTGGCGCCCGGCTGTATCCGTGGGCTTCGCTGCCGAGCAGAAAGCCATGCTTACAATCGGTCCACGATCGTGTTGTAGAGCCACGCGAAAACCGCGCCACCGATCAGCCCATCCACCAGTCCCCAGACCAGACCGATCAGGCTGCCCAGCGGACTGATCGAGTAGCCGGGGTAGAGCTGCCCGATCAACGTGCGCTCCCCCGTCGCGCCCTCGAAGAGCATGATCCACCAGGCGATAAAAAACAGGCCGGCGCCCCACAACAGCGAGGCCGTCAGGGCAAAGGCTTTGATATTGAGCTTCATGGTGTCCTCCGTCGGTGGTCAATCGGTTGAAGGAGAGGGTTTTCGCGCCGGGGCCGATGGGAACCCCTTCCGGAGCCGCAAATTCAATAACTCGACGAACACCGAAAACGCCATGGAAAAATAAATGTAGCCGCGCGGGATGTGGACGCCGAAGCCGTCCGCAATGAGCGCCACCCCGATCAGCAGCAGAAAGCTCAACGCCAGCATTTTCACCGTCGGATGGCGGTCGACAAACTCGCTGATCATGCCGGAGGCGAACAGCATGAAGAGCACGGCGATGACGATCGCCACCACCATGACGGCCACTTGATCGACCAGGCCGATGGCCGTGATGACCGAATCGATGGAGAAGACGATGTCCAACAGAAGGATCTGGATGATGACGCCGGCGAAGGTGGCGGCCGCCGCCCCGTGGATCTCTTCGGGTCCTTCGAGCTTGTGGTGAATTTCCATGGTGGCTTTCCACAACAGGAACAGCCCGCCGACGATCAGGATCAGATCGCGGCCGGA
>CAZJRH010000289.1:0-10928 GCA_964548215.1 uncultured Nitrospirota bacterium | reverse complement strand
GTATCGTGGCCACCACGCGGGCCGTGGCTGCATCAATGATTGAAATCGTATCGGAGCCTTTGTTGGTGACATAAACCGTCTTGCCGTCCGGCGTGACGGCAACCCCCCATGGAACACGTCCGACCGGAATCGACGTCACCGCCCGATCGATACCGGTCGCAATGACCGAGAGCGTGTCCGCTCCGGCATTGGTCACATAGATTCTCGTCCCGTCGGGACTGACGGCGATGCCGGTCGGGTTGCCCTCCACGTCGATCGTCGCCACCACCTGATCGCTGCGTGTATCGATCACCGAGACCGATCGGGCGCTCTGGTTGGTGACATAGACCTGACGGCCGTCTGGACTGATCGCCATCCCGGCGGGAAATTCGCCGACCGGGATGGTGTCAACCATCTGATTTTTGAAAATGGACACGACCTTGACCGTGCCGGAAAAGTAGCTGGCGACGTAGAATTTGGGAAAGGGGGTCGAGACGATCGCCGTGGGCATGGGGCCGACGGGGATTCTCGCCAGGAGCTGGTGCGTGGCTGTCGACAGCACCGACACGGAGTGGCGCTTGACGTCCGCGACATAGAGGGCGCGCCCGTCGTTCGAGAGCGACAGCGAGGTGGATGCGTCACCGGCATCCAGACGATCGATAATCGTGCGACGTGTTGGATCGATGACGACCACCGTTCGTCCCTCCCCTCCGACATAGATCTTTTTGCCGTCATGACTGATCCCGATCTCCCATGGACGCTGGATCTCCGGGATCGTCGCCTCGATCGTGTTGGTGGCGGTATTCAGAACCGACACGCTGTCGGAGCCGTTGTTGGCAATGTAGACGAGCGGGACGCGTGGGGTCGCACAGGCCGGCAATGAACAGACACATACGATCAGGGCGATCACCCGAAAGAATTTTGTGCTATTCATCGTGGTCTCCTTCAGGCTTCACTTTTCCGTTCGTTCTGTAGATCCAGGCGTTGGGGGGAAGAGCGGTCCCGGCATAGAGATGATCACCGATCGGCGCCAGCGCTTCAATCGTGTAGGGACCCAAATGACCGATCTCTTCCCAGCGGAGGCCGTCATTCGTTCGGAAAACCAGCCCGTTGACGCCAGCATACAGAAAATCGCCGAGAACTGCCAGCGAGGCGACATATCCTCTTGTCTTTGTATCGGCGGAGAACACTCGAACCCATCGGCGCTCCATTCCCGGTTGGCGCTTCCATATCTCTCCACTGCTCGTCGTCCCCACGTAGAACGTTCCCTGAAAAATCGCCGCGCCGCGCACCCCGACCGGCGCGTCGGCCGGCCAGTCGGGCCGCCAGGCCGTGCCGTCATCCGAGCGATAAATCCCCCCGCTCTCGATTCCGGCGTAGAGCGCGCCGTCGAATGGAAGAAGAAACCGGACCCAATGGGAGAAGCTCGGCCTCGCATCGGGGAGCAATCGGCTGGCCGGCGACCAACTGATCCCATCCGTTGATTGATAGATCGCCGCCCGCGCCGTGCCGGCATAGAGTTTGTCGTTGAACACCCCCAGACTGATAATGCCCTTTTCCCCGGCCAGACGGTGTTGCAGCCGCCAGTGTTCCCCATCGGGACTGCTCCAGATCTCCGCGGCAGGATCGTTCGTCGCGGCGTAGAGTTGACCGCGGAAGGGCACAAGTCCGTAGATCGTGTAATTGGGGGTGGTGAGTACCGGTGTCCATGTCAGATCGTCCGCAAGCTGCACGATGCTGCCGTTTCCTTCAATGCCGGCGAAGAGTCGGCCCTGGAACGGGGCCAGCGCCACAACGTTCCATCCCCCCGGCACGGCGCCGGCGGGCGCCCATTCGACAGAGTAGCGTTTACCATAATGGCGCATGAGGTAACCCGTGAGGGTGGCCTGCTCGGCGTCTGTCATGGCACAGCCCATCGCCCGCATCCAGGGGATGACCATATCCCACGGCCGTGGTGTGACGGCGTGGACACGGCCGGTTTCGCATGCGCCGGCCAGGCAACGTCCGTCCAGTGACATGCCGTGGCACGCGCCGCACCGATCGACCATGAGCCGATAGCCCTCTTCTTGGGCGGGCTGTGGTGTGTTCTTTCCGATAATTTTCTGATCGGGCGCCATCTGTTGGCTGTACACCGTTAAAAATTCTGTAATGGCCGATTGTTCCTTGGGTGTCAGCCCGGTCCGCTGGGCCATTCGGTCGACCGTCGGCTTCCAGTCCCGCCGGTTGGGCGGCACACGCCAATAGGTGTGTTTCTGGTTCAGCGCCGGATCGGTCCAGCCGTGACAGCGATTGCATTTGGCAAACGCGGCAGGGACCGCCGGGGAGGTGGGCGCAGCCGCTCCCGCCTGCGTGGCCGAATCGATCGTCATCATTGCAATGATCCCATCCATGTTCAGCGCGGGGAGGAGCGGAACCTGTGCCCACTCGTCGCCGCCGTTTGTGGAGCGAAAAAAGCCCTTACTGGTAGTACCGGCCAGCAGTACGTCAGGGTTGGACGGATGAACGGCGAGGCTGCGGATATCGGTCTCCTCCAATCCACGATTGGCCGGCGCCCACTGCGCGCCGCCATCCGTCGATTTATACAGCCCCCGGCCTCGTGTCGCCAGATCGATGGTCGCGGGACGGGTTGGATGGATGGCGATGGTATTGATCCAGAGCCCCGGCGGGGTGGAGAGGGAGCGCCATGCAGCGGCCTGGTCGTTGCGGACGAACAGCCCCTTGCCGAGCGTGCCCACCCATAATTGCCCGCTCCGGTTGTCGTGCGCCAGAGCGCTGACTCGAATCTGACGGAATTGTGGTTCTTCGCTCCAACTGGGGGCGTCCAGGTTACGATGGAACAACCCTTGAGAGTTGCCGTACCAGAGCGTTTTCGGCGGTCCGGGAAGGAGGAGCAGACTTTTGAATTTGATCTCTTCAGGGAATGGCGGCAGCCCCTCTTCGAATGGCAGCCACCGACTGCCGTCCGGTGCCGTTCGATAAAATTGGGTGGAGGTCGCCGCATAGAGGCGATCGGATTGCCCCGACTCGCCCGGATCAACCACCAGCGCGTCGATGGCCGTATTGCCTAACTGATCATTGAACTCGGTCCAACTTTCGCCGCCATCAAGGCTGATCGACACCCCCCCGCCCCAGGCCCCCACATAGAGTCGGGGAGGATTGGTCGGCGTGATGGCGATCGCATGATGGGTGAAGCTTTTTAACCCCTGGTTGGCTGTTTGCCAGGTGAGGCCGCTATCCTCACTGCGCAACACCCCATAATTGCTTGTGATCGCAAAGAATTTTGTGGTGTGTGTAGGATGGCCGATCATCTGATGGATGACAAACGGTCCTTCCGGTTTTTGAACAGGAGCCTGGACGCCAAACGCGGGGGAGTTGAGAGTCAACAGCATGAAAAGAAAGAGAAACAGCATGGAATGACCCCTGGGATCGGTCCATTTTTCATAGATGGAGCGGAAAGTACTGTTACGCGAAACGATACCTGAGATCATCATCCAAATCAAGCTGTTCTCTCACCCGATGCGGTGGAAAGATCGTGCTGTCAACACGTCATTGTAATGTAGATGTCGTTGACAGTGATACGACAACGCATAGTGGTGTGACAGCAAACGAAAGAAAAACATTTTTCTTATACTGACGCATTTTTTTCTTGACACGATGAAACGAATTACTTATGATCCCGCCCATGCTCATTCGTACGGCCTTATCCGAGGTGCTGTACAGCTTATTTCCTGTCGGTCGTGTGACCCCAATTATGGGGGGGGCAGTGTGATCCGACCCGTTCTCGATGTGGAGGCCCGCCATGATCAAATCGCCGCTCTATTCGTGGTCTAAATCTGTCCTCTTTATTTTTATTCTCCTCGCCGGTCTGGCGGCGCTCTCCGCATTCGCCCCCTCCACCGCCTCGGCGCTGGCCAACTGCGACGGCGCGGCGGCCCCCTGCGTGGAGGACCCCGCGATTGATGGGTGCGTCCAGTGCCACAGCATGCAGATTGTGGGAGGCAACCGCAGCGGCACCGACCGGTTTATTACCAGGAGCTTGGGCAACAACCGCCATATTCTCGATCCCAGACTGGCGAATTGGGCATCAAATGTTGATGGAATGGTTGCGAAGGGTGCCCAAGGGGTTGCGGCGACCATGACGGCCTATTTGAACTCCAACTACTGCCCCACCTGTAACGGCCCCATCCTCTCCAGCCCGAGCATTACGGGCGTGACCCAGTCCGTGGCCACCATTGGATGGACGACTGAAGTGCTGGCGACCAGTTGCGTCATTTATGGGACGTCCACCACATCGCTGACCGGCGACACCTGCAATGCCGCTGATCCCAACCATGATCCCAATAACGCCAGTCTGGTGACCAGTCACTCCGTGCCGTTGGCCGGGCTGACCGCCCTCACACGATACTTTGTCGTCCACCGATCCGCGGCCGGCGGCCAGACCGCGACCTACGCCGCGGCCAAAAGCTTCACGACGTCGCCCGGTGGTGACGGCGGCGGGGGCGGTGGTGGGTTGGGCACGGTCATTTCGCTGGCGACCGGGGATTACAATAATGATACGAATCCGGATATTGCGGTCGGGGTCAGCGTCAAGAATCATGTTGTCGCCTATTTAGGCAACGGGTCGGGCGGTTTCACCGAAGGCCAGAAGCTGACCAATGTGGGGACGACCCCCGTGTCGATCACCTCCGGCGGCGTCAAGGGCGATGTGAATGGGGATAATACCGCGGATCTGGCCGTGGCCAACTTCGGCAGTAAGAACGTGGCGATCTTCTTGGGTACCGGAACGGCGACCCCCATCCCGAATCCCAACCCGGCCTTCCAATCGACGCCGGTCTCGACGATTCCGCTGACCGATCCGCCGACCAGCGTGGCGTTCGGCGATTGGAATCGGGACGGCAGGCTCGATCTGGCGGTCGCCACCGTTGGCTCGACCGGAAATCTTCTGATCTTTGCCGGCGCCGGTAACGGCAACTTTGCCCCCCTCGGCGCGCCGATTCCCATCAGTCTCTCAACGGCGATCGTCCCGACCATCGACCAGATCACCCCCAGCGCCGTCGATTGTCTGGCGCTGCCGCGAAACGTCACCGTCAGGGGCTCCTTCTTCCTGGAAGGCTCGGCGGTCTTCACATTGGACGGCGTGACCCCGCTGGCCGTGCAATCCACCTCGCCTGATTCCACCGAGGTCGTCTTGAGGATTCCATCCGGCGCCCAATCCACGCCGGGGGCTCACAGCATCGTCGTGACCTTGGGGACGGAGTCGGCATCGAGAACCTTTACGGTCAATCCCAGACCCGTCACTATCACTCAACTCTCCCCCGCATCGAACGTGTATGGGGTGACTCCAACCTCACAAGTGAATATCTTTGGAACCAACTTTATCCTGGGGGCGCGGGTCACCGTCGGCTCGCTGAGCGGGACGACCGTGGCCGGATTAAACGCGGACGCCGCCACGCCGTTTGTCCATATGAGCAGCACGCAACTGCGGTTCTACTGGCCCAACACCTCGCTGGCCGTCGCCGCCTATGACGTCACCGTGACCAATCAGGACCTCTGCGCCGGTTCCGCGACGGCCACACGAGGCTTCACGGTCGCTGCGCCGCAGCCGACGATCAGCACGGGCGCTCAGACGGTGACCTACGGCATCTCCAGCAGCCGTTCGGTCGGCATTGCCGGCACGAACTTTATGCCCGGCGCCACCATCACGGTTGGCAGCCTCTCCGGAGTCACCGTGCCGGGAGTGATCGTGAGCGCCACGAACCCGTTTGGCTACAATACCAGCGGCCAGCTCTTTTTCTGGTGGCCGAATACATCCCTGGTTCCAGCCGCCTACACGGTTCAGGTCACCAATCCGGCCGCCGCCGGCGGCCTCTCGGCCAGTCAGGCCTCGGGCTTCACCGTGACCGCGCCGCAGCCATCGGTCACCTCCACCAGCCCCAACTCAGTGATCTACGGGACGACGGCGGGCAGGGAGATATCCGTTTACGGCGCGAACTTTATCCTGGGGGCGCGGATCACCGTCGGCTCGCTGAGCGGGGCGACCGTGGCCGGATCAAATGCCAGCGCGACAACGCCGTTTGTCTATCTTGGCAGTACTCAACTGAAGTTCTGGTGGCCCAACACGTCGCTGGCACCAGGCGCCTACGCGGTGTGGGTGACCAATCCCGTCGCCGCGGGCGAGCTGTCAGGAACGCTCGCCGGGGCCTTCACCGTGACCGCGCCTCAGCCGTCGGTCTCCTCCATTAACCTCGTTTCAGCCGTGTATGGGGTGACCGCCAGCAGGCAGGTCATGATCTCCGGCTCGAACTTTCTCCCCACCGCCAGGATCACGGTCGGCAGCCTTTCCGGCGAAACCGTCCTTGGCTCCACCGCCTCTGCGGCGACGCCGTTCGTTTATATGGCCAACAATAGTACCCAGCTGCTGTTCTGGTGGCCGAACACCTCGCTCACCGCCGGCACCTACGAGGTGCGGGTGACCAATCCCGTCGCTGCGGGCGGGCTGTCGGGAAGTCTTCTCCCGGGCTTCACGGTCAGCTTTCCGCAACCATCGGTCTCCTCCACCAGCATCAATCCGGTCACGTATGGGATCACCAGCAGCGCTTCGATCACGATCTCCGGCTCAAACTTCTTCAGCGGCGCCGTGGTCACGGTGGGCGGGCTGACCGGCACCACCGTCGCGGGATCAACCGCCAGCGCGGCGATGCCGTTTGTCTATGTGGCCAGTAATCAACTGAAGTTCTGGTGGTCCAACACGTCGCTGTCTCCGGGCGCGTACGCGGTGCAAGTGACCAATCCCGCCGCTATAGGCGGCTTAACAACCAGTCTGGGCTCGGCCTTTACCGTGACCGCGCCGCTGCCATCGGTCACCTCCGCCAGCCCCAATCCGGTGACCTACGGCGTCACAGGCAGCCAGAAGGTCGTCATCTCTGGAGCAAACTTCCTCTTGGGATCGACGATTACCATCCAGGGGCCGGGAGGAACCCTCACAGGGGTGACGGTCTCCGGCTCTGCCGCGACCGCAACGGTGAGGTTCGTCTACCGCTTCAGCAGCTGGCTGGAGTTCTGGTGGGGGAACACCTCGCTGCCGGTCGGTACCTATGACGTAATCGTGACCAATCCCGCCGCCAGCGGAGGATTAACGGGCGCCCGGATTGGCGGGTTCGTGGTGCAATAAGCTTCATCAGTTGATCGGATGTACAAGGGCCTGCCGGACTTCCGGTAGGCCCTTGTCATTTGTGGAATGGATGGTTACCATAACGGGCATGCTACGGTACTGCAACGTCTTGATCGTGTTTTTTCTGCTGCTCGTGATCCCGCTCTCCTTGCCCGCGGCTGAACAACAGGGAATTTTTGTCAGTCGACTCGTGATCGATCCGCTCCAGCCCAACACCATCTACGCCGTCACCACCTACAGCATCGGCGTGCTTAAAAGCAGCGACGGCGGGACGCACTGGTCGCTGATCAACAACGGGATCAAAAGTTATTCGCTCTACCATTTTGCCGTCCACCCCAGGAAGTCCGGTCTGGTCTATCTCGGCGCCGGCGGTGGGGGGCTCTATAAAAGCACCGACGGCGGGGCGCATTGGACGGAGATGAACGATGGGCTGCAGAATACCGACATCGGCCAGATGTGGCTCCATCCCCATGACCCGGAAAAGATTTATGTCGTCACCTCGACGGGGATTCACCGAAGCCCTGATGGAGGACGGAGTTGGGAGAGCTGGAACCAGGGAGATAACTTTACGACGAGCCAGGAATTCCAGCACCTCGCCATTCTGACAGGGGCTCCCGACCGATTTTTCCTCGCGTCGAAGAACGGTCTCTATACTCGGGCTGAAGGTGATTCCTCATGGCGGTTGGCGTCGAAAGATTTGGAGGGGAGGCTGATCAGCGCGCTGGCCTTGGATCCGATGGGAAAGCGTCTGTATGCCGCCGTGCTGCGCGACAGCAACACGTTGACGGGAGGCGGGTTGTACGTCAGCGATGATCAGGGGGTGCATTGGACACGCATCGGAAAAGGGATCGAACAGGACTGGGTGCGCGTCATCCGCTTGGATCCGAAAGACCCAAAGCGCTTCTATCTGGCTACGTCGGGGCGTGGGGTGCTGACCAGCTTGGACGGCGGCGAGAGCTGGAAGGAAGCGAACGTGGGCATGGCGGCGACCGACATTCGGACGCTGGAGCTGGATCCCTCCAATTCTAATATTCTGTATGCCGGCGCGCACGGGGAGGGAGTGTTCAAATCGACAGACGGCGCCGCACACTGGACACGGTTGGGCCCGCTGCCGATGCTGGAGGCCAAGGTCATCATTGCCCAACTGACGACGCCCGATCCCGCCCGTCCCAAGCCGAAGCTTGTCCCACCGCCGGTCTTTGCCAAATGCAATAAATGCCATGGGTGGACCGATCCCCATCTCAACACGGTCAACGGCTTCTGGCTGGTGCCCCCCAACCGCCGGAACTGGAGCCTGACTGTTAAGCGGATGAGCCGGGGGGCCGAGCTGACGCCGGAGGAGGAGCGGGTAATCTCGGAGTTCCTTCAGGCGTATAGTGAACGGTATGGCTTGCCGTAAGACCGGGCGGCCTTGGAGCCTTGCGCGGCTTGCCGGCGCTGCGGCCGCCGTTTGCCTGAGCCTCTTCGCGCCGCACGGCGGGGCGGCGCCCCCTGCGCCGAAACCGTTTCACTTCATCCGCGCCATCGCCGTCGATCCAAGCGCGCCGGAGACCCTCTATCTGGCGACGGATAATCAAGGGCTGCTCAAAAGCGTCGATGGCGGCTCGCAGTGGACCTTCATCAATCAGGGGTTGAAGAATTATCTCGTCTATGACGTGAAGGTGTCGCCGACGACGCCCGGCCGGCTCTGGGCCGCCACCTGGGGCGGCGGCGTTTATCAAAGCGACGATGGCGGCGGGTCGTGGCGGGAGATCAATGAGGGTCTTGGCAACAGCGCGGTCGGCGCCATCGCCGTGCAGGCGGACGCCGCGGGCCGGCAGGAACGCCTCTTCGTCGGTACGTCGACCGCCGTCTATGAACGGCGCCTGAACGAAGCCGCCTGGCGCCCGATCACCGAAGGGCTGCGTTTCTGGAACGGCCCGCAATTTCAAAGCCTCATGATCGGCGGCGATCCGTCCGCGCTCTACCTGGGGACGGAGCGGGGGCTCTACGTCAAACGGCTCGGCACGCGCGGCTGGACGGAGGTGCCGGCGCTGAAGGGCAAGCGGGTGGCCGTGCTCACGGCCGACCCCGCGTCGGGGACGTTCTATGCCGGCACGGTCGCTAACGGCGGCCCCTTCATCAGCCGCGATCAGGGCGCCACCTGGCAACCGGCCGGCGCCGGCCTGGAAAAAACCTGGGTGCGCGCCCTGCTGCCGCATCCGGCGCAACCAGGAACTCTGTATGCCGCCACAAGCGTCGAGGGTTTGTGGAAAAGCGCCGATGGGGGAGCGACCTGGACGGCCATCAATCGCGGGTTGACCGACAAGGAGGTCCGGGCGCTGGCGGTCGATCCGGCCAATCCCGCCCGGCTCTTTGCGGGCACGCACGGCGCGCTCTTTCGATCGGAGGATGGGGGAGCGACGTGGAAACGGATCGAAGGGTTGCCGTTCGAGCCGGTCGATCGGCAGGTTGCCGCGATCGACGCGCAAAGCCCGCGCCCGCCGGATGGTGTCGCGCCGCCGGCCGCCTTCGCGAAATGCAACCAATGCCACGGCTGGACCGATCCGGCGCTGAACCAGAACTCGACGATCTGGCGCGCAGCGGCCACCCGTCGAGACTGGCGGATGACGGTGGCCCGCATGAGCGAGGGGACGACGATCAGCTTGGATGAACAGAAAGAGATTACGACCTTTTTGGACCGTTATACCGCCACGCCGGCGGCGCCATCAAAATAGGGACACGTCCCATTAACATAAGCCGACAAAAATAGGACGTGTCCCTAATTAAATCGAGCGGGAAGGACTTATGCCCGAACAATCCATGGCAGGAACAGGGGCAGCAGTACGGCCAGAAAAATCGCAAGGCCCAGGAACAACCGCTGCAGCCGCTTGTCGCGCGCTTCCCATTCGGCGAGCGCCGAGACCGATTTGCCCTCCACGATCACCGTCAGATTCGGTTTGGGCGCCTCGCCGCGCAGCTTCATGTACGAGAAATGGCAGATGAGCACCACGATCGTGAAATAACCGATCCAAAAAAAGATCATCAACAACATCGAGGGCATGGTGATCGGTTCCATGATGTCGGATACTCGCGGTGTTAGGTGGTCGCGGGGCCGAGCCGCTTGCGCAGCGCGTCAAGCGCTTGCGCGGCCGGCAGCGATTCCTGCTCTTTCGTGCCAAGATTTCTGAGCACCATCTGTCCGCTCTTCAACTCATCGTCCCCGATGATGCAGATCCATCGCGCCCCCAGCTTGTCCGCCCGGCGCATCTGGCTTTTGAGGCTGGCATTCTCATAGTCGGTCTCGACCCGATAGCCGTCTGATCGCAACTGCAGGAGCAACGGCTGGGCCCATTGCCGGGCCTGGTCGCCCAATGTCGCGATGAAGAGATCGGGCGGCGCGGGCCGGCCGACCTCCTCGGGAAGCAGACCGGCCAGCCGTTCCATCCCCAACGCGAAGCCGATGGCCGGTGTCGGCGGACCGCCCAGCAGCTCAATCAGGCCGTCGTATCGTCCACCGGCCGCCACGGCATTCTGGGCGCCCAGCTCCGTGCTGGTCCACTCGAACGTCGTGCGCGAATAATAATCGAGGCCACGCACCAGCCGGGCATTAAGCGTGAAGGGGATGTCGAGCGCCTTCAGGCCGCGGGTCAGTGCGGCGAAATGGCCGGCGCAGGCATCGCACAGATGCTCGGTCATCGCGGGCGCGTCGGCGGTCGCCTGCCGGCACGATTCGTTTTTGCAATCGAGCACGCGCAGCGGATTGGTGGCCGTGCGGCGCCGGCAATTCTCGCACAGG
>CAZJRH010000288.1:0-3543 GCA_964548215.1 uncultured Nitrospirota bacterium | reverse complement strand
GTCTTGGTGGTGGAGCACGAGGCCGAAACGAGTCTGACGGCCGATCATGTGATCGACATGGGGCCGGGCGCCGGCCGCCACGGCGGGGAGATCGTCGCTCAAGGAACGCCCGAAGAGGTGATGCGCCATCCGCGCTCGTTGACGGGGCGTTATCTGTCGGGCGAACTGGTCGTCACGCTGCCGTCGCGGCAGAGGAAGCCCGCCGGCATGCTGACCATCCGGGGCGCGGCCGACCGCAACCTGAAATCGATCGACGTCGACTTTCCCGTGGGGCTGTTTACCTGCGTGACGGGCGTGTCGGGCTCGGGCAAGAGCACGCTGGTGTTGGAAGTGCTCTATAAAAATGTCGCCAAGCGGCTGGGGCTGAAGGTGGAGCGGCCGGGCCGCTGCGCCGCCATCGAGGGGCTGGAATTGATCGACAAGGTGATCCACCTCGACCAGTCGCCGATCGGCCGGACACCTCGCTCCAACCCGGCCACCTATACGGGGCTGTTCGACGATATTCGCAAGCTTTTTGCCCAACTGCCCGAGTCGCGGGCGCGCGGTTACCGGCCGGGCCGCTACAGCTTCAACGTCAGAGGCGGCCGCTGCGAAGCCTGCCGGGGCGAAGGGCTGAACAAGATCGAAATGCACTTCCTGCCAGACGTCTATGTGACCTGCGATATCTGCGGGGGGCAGCGCTACAACCGCGAGACGCTGGAGATTCAATACAAAGAGCGCAACATCGCCGGCGTGCTGGCCATGACGGTGGAGCAGGCGCTCGCCTTCTTCGCGCCGATTCCCTATTTGAAGACGCGGCTGCAGATGTTGCATGAAGTCGGTTTGGGCTATATCACGTTGGGGCAGTCGGCCACCACGCTGTCGGGCGGCGAGGCGCAGCGGGTGAAGCTGGCCAAGGAGCTTTCCCGGCGCGCCACCGGCCGGACGCTCTATATTCTGGACGAGCCGACCACCGGCCTCCACTTTGCCGACGTGCAGAAATTGCTGGAGGTGCTCGACCGGCTGGTGGAGCAGGGCAACACCGTGGTTGTGATCGAGCATAATCTGGAAGTGATCCGGAACGCCGATTGGATTATCGACCTGGGGCCAGAAGGGGGCGACGAGGGGGGGCGCCTCGTTGCCGCCGGCGCTCCGGCCCAGCTTGCGGCCCGGCCGACGTCGGCCACCGGCAGCTGTCTGGCCGAGTTGATGCGGCCCGCGTCGAAGCGGTGAGGTTCGCTTGACTCCCCTTCGAGGTTTGATTAATATGCCGTCGATGACGGCCCGTGTTCACCGGACGACCCGGCTGTGGGTGGCGCTGCCGTGTGCGCTGCTCATCGGCTGCCATGAGGCCCCGCGGCCGTCGTCGGCCCTGGAATCCCTCCTTCCCATCGTGCCTCCCTTTGCCTCCGGCTTTATTGAGGAGACGGACGCGGCCGGCGATCCCGATTCTTCAATGGACGCCATGGCGCTGATCCAGAGCTATCGGGCTCGGCTGGAGGGCAACCCGGAGGATCTGGACGCGCTCATTCTTCTGGGCAACGCAAATTATGACATCCGGCGCTACGATGAGGCCGAAACCCTCTATCGCCGGGCGCTGGCGATCGACCCGACCATCGTGCAGGTGCGGACCGACCTGGCCACGGCGATGCACCGGCAGGGGCGCTCACTGGAGGCGATCGAAGAGCTGCAGCGCGTGCTGGTCGTTGACTATCGGCATCCCACCGCGCTCTACAATCTGGGCCTGCTCAAACTGAACGTGCAGAAGGACTTCAACGGCGCCATTGCCACGTGGGAGCAATTGCTGGAGGCGACCGACGATCCGAAGCTCACGGTGGAGGTGCAGGCCATGATCGATACGGTCCGCCGGGGACAATCGCAGGCGCCGGCCGTTCCGGGCAAGGGCTGACCATGATCATCCGGCTGATTCTGATCGCCATTGCAACCATTCTCGGCGCGGTCGTGATCAACTGGTTCTGGCAATTTTTGAAGGCGTCGCAGGCCAAGGCCGGGCGCGGCCCTGCGCCCCGCGTCGGCGAGCCGATGGTGCAGGATCCGCAGTGCCGCACCTATGTGCCCAAGAGCGCGGCGGTCCATGTGGAGATCGACGGACAGCCCCATGATTTTTGCAGTCAAACGTGTGCGGATCGCTATCGCGAACAGGCGACGGCCCGCCGGTAGCGGACCTGTCTGCCTTTAGGCGGAACGCGCGGAAGGGGGAGCGATGCAATTATTTCTCGATACGGCGAATTTGAAGGAAATCCAGGAGGCCGTTCACTACGGTCTGATCGACGGCGTGACCACCAACCCGTCCCTGGCGGCCAAGGAGGGGCGCCCCTTTCATGAGATGATCCGCGAAATCTGCCGCCTCGTGCAGGGGCCGGTCAGCGCGGAGGTCGTCAGCGTGGAGGCCGACGCGATGATCAAGGAAGGGCGCGTGCTGGCGAAATTGGATGATCACGTGGTCGTGAAAATCCCCATGATCCCGGAAGGCCTCCGGGCGATCCGGGCGCTGTCGGCCGACGGCATCAAGATTAACACCACGCTGATTTTCTCCCCGACGCAGGCGCTGCTGGCGGCCAAAGCGGGCGCGACCTACGTGAGCCCCTTCATCGGGCGCCTGGACGACATCAGTCAGGTCGGGATGGAACTGATCCAGCAGATCGTCACGATTTTCCGGAACTATTCGTTTCCCACCCAGGTGCTGGTCGCCAGCGTGCGCCATCCCACGCACGTGGTGGAGGCGGCGATGCTGGGGGCCGACGTGGCGACGATGCCCTACGCGGTGCTGCAGCAACTGGCCAAGCATCCGCTGACGGATATCGGATTGAAGAAATTCCTGGCGGATTGGGAAAAAATGCCAAAGTAGGGGCGGGTTTCAAACCCGCCCCTACCTACCGGTAATTTGTAAACTGCAGCGCGACCGGCAAATCGTCCTTCCCGCGCAGCAGGGCCATGATGGTCTGCAGATCGTCCTTGTTCTTCCCGCTGATCCGCAGTTGCGGTCCCTGGATCTGGGCCTGCACCTTCAGACCGCTCTCCTTGATCAGTTTGGTGATGGTCTTGGCGTCTTCCCCAACGATCCCCTGCTTCAGCTCGATCTTCTGACGCGCGGCGCCGCCCAGCGCCTCCTCCACCTTGCCCATGCTAAGCGCCTTGAGCGAGATGCCCCGCTTGACTAAACGTCCTTGCAGAATGTCGAGCACGGCCTTGAGCTTGTATGCATCATCCGAGAGGACGATCAATACCTTGTCCTCTTCGATTGTGATGTCGCTTTTGCTGTTCTTGAAATCGAACCGCTGGCGGATTTCCTTCAACGCCTGATCGACGGCGTTGCGGACTTCCTGCAGATTCAACTCGGAGACGACGTCAAAGGAAAATTGCTCGGCCATGGGGTCTTCGTCTTACGGTAGTTCGTTCTTGGGTTCGACGCCGTGCGGCATCAGGGGCGGCGCATCGACGATCTCGATGCCCTCCGGCGGCGTGAAGGTGAACAGCTTGGGATCCAGTCCGGTGTTGAGTTTGATGCCGGAAAATTCAAACGTCGTCCGGGCGCCGCTCGGG
>CAZJRH010000287.1:0-2357 GCA_964548215.1 uncultured Nitrospirota bacterium | reverse complement strand
AGGAGGCGGTGCGCAATCCGTCGAAACTCGAAGCTCTGCGCGAATATGAATCGTATATTCTGAAGCATTTCGCCTACAAGGACGAGCTCAAGGCCGAGGCGCTGCACCGCCTGGGCGATCTGTACATGAAGATGGAGGACGCCATCTATCGACGGCGGGCCACGGTCTATGCCTCCGAGCAGGACCGGTCCGCCGGCGGCGGCAGGACAAACCGGCCGGCCCTGACCCCGGTCCGGCCCAAGGTGGACCACACCCGCTCCATCGCGGTCTATGAACAGTTGCTGAAGCTCTACCCGGCCCGGCCGGCCAACGACGGCGCCCTCTATCAGCTCGCCAAGGGCTATTACGAAAGCCAGCAGATCGAGAAGGCGATCACGATGATGGAACGGCTGCTCAAGGATTTTCCCAAGAGCAGCTATCGCAACGAGGCCTCCTTCCGCCTCGGCGAATTCAACTTCGAAGCGGGGCTGTTCAAGGAGGCCGCCGCCGCCTACGAGGCCGCGCAGGGCAAAAAGGACGATCCCCTCCTCACGGAAATCGTCCGCTACAAATTGGGCTGGACCTACTTTCAGCTCGAGGAGTTCCCGCGCGCCAGCGAATTGTTCCTCGCCATGCTCGACCAGCGCGCGATCCAGGATCGCTCGGGGAAGAAACGGATCGACCTGAACGCCTACACCGAGCGGGACGCCGGCCTGGTCAAGGAAGTCATCGCCGCCGCGCTGCTGGCCGTCGACTATCAAGGCGGCCCGGCCGAGCTGGCCGTCCATTTCAAAAAAATCGGCCACCGGGACTACGAAGAATTGCTCTATCGCAATCTGGGCGAATTCTATCTGCGGCAGGAGCGCGTCCAGAACGCCGGCGAGGCCTACACGACCTTTATCGAGGGCAATCCGCTCCACGAAGCGGCCCCGCTGTTCCAGGCTGCCGTCATCCAGCTCTACACGCAGGCCCGCTGGGCGGATGCGGCGCTGCAGGCCCGGGTGGCGTTCGACCAGAAATTCGGCGCCGACTCGCCCTGGGCGCAACGGCACGACATCACGGCCCGCAACCGGATCAAGCCGAAATTGAAGGAGGCGCTCATCCAGGTGGCGCAGTACTACCACGCCCAGGCCCAGGCCACCAAGGAGACGATCAACTACGACGAGGCGGCCCGGTGGTACGAGCGCTTTCTCGCCCAGTTTCCGGAGGAGATCGAGGCCGGGCGCGTGACCTTTCTGCTGGGCGAGCTCCAATACGGCCGGGGCCGCTATACGGAGGCGGCCACCGCCTATGAAAAGTCCGCCTATTTCTATCCCACGCACGAATCGAGCGCGGAGGCCGGCTACGGCGCGATCGTGGCGGCCGGCAAGGCGGTCGAGCAGGCCGGCGATCAGCTACCGCAACCGGTCGCCATCGCCATGTATGAGAACGCGGCCCACTTTGCCGAAATGTTCCCCAAGGATAAACATGTGCCCGAGGTGCTGCTGAAGGGCGCCGAGATGGCCTACCGGATCGGGCACTACGAGCAAAGCCGCGAACTGGCCAAGCGGGTCATCAGCGCGTCCGCCCCGTCGGAAGGCCGCCTCCGCTATCTGGCGCAGAAACTGGTCAGCAGCAGTTATTTCGAAGAAAAGAACTTCACGCGGGCGGCCGACGAATACCGCAAAACGGTCGAACTGGCCCAGCAGCTGCAGCCCCAGGAAGCGGCCGAACTGAAGCGGGTGCTCGCCTCGGCGATCTACAAACAGATGGAGGCGCTGAAGCGGGAGGGGCAGACGAAGGAGGCGGCCGAGGGCTTTTTGAAACTCTATGACGAAATGCCGACGACCGATGTGGCGGGCATTGCCCTCTTCGACGCCGGCGCCGCGCTGCTCAGCATGGGCAACCTCAGCGAAGGCGTCAAAACGCTGCAGCGGCTCCTGAAAGACAACCCCAATTCCCCCTACGCGCATCAGGCCATGCTGCAGATCGGCTCGATCCTGCAAAAGCAGGGGCGCTACGACGAGGCGCTCCAGCAATACCTTCAGATCGCCCGCGCCGCCAAGGACCCCAAGGTCGTGCACGACGCCTTCTGGGCCATGGCCACGCTGGCCGAAGAACGGCAGGAATGGGCCAAAGCCTATGACGGCTATTCCGGGCTGCTCAATCGCGCCGATTTCTCCAATCCCGCCCGGCGCCTGGACGCGCAGTTTCGCGCCGCCATGGCGAAGGACCGGCAGGGGGAGCGGCAGGCGGCGGCCACGCTCTTTCAGCAACTGATCCAGCAGGCCAAGCAGCAGTCGGTGCCCGGCGGCGAGCTGCTGGGCGGCAAGGCCTGGCTGCAACTGGGCGGCTACCGCCGGTCCCAATTCGACGCGGTGCGCCTGGTCGAGCCGCTC
>CAZJRH010000286.1:0-5739 GCA_964548215.1 uncultured Nitrospirota bacterium | reverse complement strand
AAACCGGCCGCGACCACCCAGGGGCCGCTGCCGGGCAGGTTGATCGGCGAGGAGGGCTCCTCCGTAAAGGTGCCGTCGCCATCCGACAGCAGAATGGTGACATCTTCGCTGAATGAATTCGCGACGGCGAGATCGTCACCGTTGACGCCGTCAAAGTCACCGACGTCGACCGATTGCGGAGAGGCGCCGACGCCATAGGTGGCCGGCGTCGCGAGATTGAACGAACCGGCGCCTGTTCCCAGCAGACTGGCGACGGTATCGGAGACTAAATTCACCACGGCGAGATCCGGACGCGTGTCGCCGTCAAACAAGCCTTGCGCCAGCGATACCGGATCACTGCCTGAGGTCCAGACGGCGGTGTTGAGTGTCAAGTTCCCTGCTCCGTCTCCCAGCAGCACCGATACGTCGTCACTATCCTGATTGGCGACGGCCACGTCAAGATTTGTCAGATCGGTGTTGAGGTTGAAGTGGCCGATGACGAGAGCCTGAGGGTTTTGACCGCCGACGAGACCGACTTCCGGGGTTGCGGTGAACGTGGGATCAACCGTGATGGCCGCAGTCCCGCTGCAGGCGGGATTATCGGTGCTTGTGGCCCTCACGGTAATGGGGTTGGAGAGGGGGATGTTCGCCGGTGCCGTATAAGTTGTGGCGTTGTTGGGGCCGGCGGGAGACACGGTGCCGTTTGCGGGCGGCGACAGATCATCGACCGACCAGCTGACCGTGCCGCCGCCGGTCGCCGTCGCGCTCAGTGGGAGGCCGCCGCCGGCCGGCACCGTGGCGGATGCCGGAGTGATGAGCACGTCAATGGACGCTGTTCCGCTGACGGTCAGAGCGATGTCCGGGCTTGCGATGCCATAGGCCGTGGCGGTGATTTGTGTCACCCCCGTGCTTTTCGGTGTTGCCAGACCGCTATTGCTGATGTCGGCCACATCGGAGTCGGATGAATTCCAGGTCATCGGCGGTTGCGGCACCAGCGCGATATCGGCGCCGTCTCGCGCCTCAGCCGTAAACTGGTACGGCGGATCGACACATGGGGTCAGTGTCGGTGGAGCGGCGGAGGTGATGGTGACATGATCGACCGGATTGGTCACGGTCAGCGTGGCGGTGTCATTGATGGCAGTGCCGGCGGCCGTTGCGGTGATGGTGATGACCGCGGGATACGTTGCTAGATCACTGAACTCTAAGGAAGCCACGCCGCCGGAAGTAATGGTAACGACTGGGTCAAGGGGTGGATTATCGGGATCAACGCTGGACCAGTTAAAGGTAATCGAGCCGCAGATGTTTCCGGCGGCGTCTCTGGCCACGGCGGTAAACGTGACACTGTCGCCAATGTCGCCGGTGGGTGAGGCCGGAGTGATCTCCACCGTGGCGATTACGCAGCCACCCCCGCCACCCCCGCCGCAGGCGGCAACGATCAACGCACTGAAAAGGACGAGACTGCGAAGACAGAGGGCGAAAAAACTGGAACGCATCGTGCTATTAAAATAGCACAAGCCATTAAGATGTCAACGAAATTGATGCGTTATTCAGACCAGAGCAGGTTGTCGATGAGACGTGTTGTGCCGATCCCGGCACCCGGCCGCCCCTATTTGAGCTTCTGTAGAAATTGCTGTATGTGGCCAATATAGCGGGGAATGTCCTTCAGCGCGTCCTGAATGGCTTGATGGACCTTGCCGGCATCGATTTCATCATATTCATGGACGATCCGGTTTCTGAGGCCCGCCGCTTGGGCGATCGATTGCGCAAACTCAAACGGCAACACGTTGCGTTTGGCCATTTCGGTAAATGACTCATAGTAATCCTTGGGCGGCGGATCGCCCAATTCCGTGACGATGTGGTAATTGATGTCAATCATGCGCCCAATCATCCGTTCCAGGTAACGTTCGGCCGCCGCTTCATTGACGGCATCGGCCAGATACTGTTCCCGCGTCATCTGCCCGTAGCGGGCCAGGGCAGTGAGATCTTTCGCGATGAGATTGATTTTCCGGGTGACCAGCAGCGGGTCGATCATTTAGCCGGGGTCATGGTTTTAAGGAATCGATCCACGTAGGCCCGCTCCATCTCGAAATAGCGGCGGTGGTCCTGAAAGCGCTTATACGCGAAGATTTTCAGTTCTTGAAGCCGGCGATGATCCCCGTAGAGCAACTGGCACTCCTCGGTCACCTTCTTCAGAAACAATGGATCGGCATGATGAAGTGATGCAAGGTCCACTTCGTGATTGGGAAAGAGTTTCTGAAAATCGCGGGCAAGCTCTCCATGTTCCCGATAATCCGCCGGCTCATCCTCATACATGACCGCGATATCCAGATCGCTCCCGGCATGCGTGCGCTTCTCCGTTACGGCCGAACCGAAAAGCAGCGCGAGTTTTACGCGGTGTCGTTCGGCAATTGTTCCAACTTGATCACGTTGTTCATCGGAAAGCTGCATCACTTTTTTCCTTTACTAGCGGGGACAGATTTGAAATCTGTCCCCGCTGCATTTTTATAGCAGAAAGATGGGAGAAATGGCAATTACTGAGCCCGCCGGCAAATAGTGCGCATGCTACCGTTCATGGTTCGACACGCTCACCACGAAGGTAAATCAGCATGTTTTAAATACACTCCGTTTGCCCCGAGCCTGTCGAGGGGCAGATGAGTGTTTTAACTCCCTGCTAATCTATCTTAAATAAGGTGTTGTCGATCAAGCGCGTCTTGCCAATCCGAGCGGCCACGGCCAGCAGGCAGCGACCGCGGATTTGCCGCGCGGGCGCCAGGGTGACCGGATCGCAGATCGCCAGATAATTGAGCCGGATCAAGGTCGATGATAGGGCAATGCGCGCCATGGCGGCGTGCACGGCCCGAGCCGCCCGTTCGCCCGTTCGCAGGCAATCCACCCCAGCGTGCAATGCCTGGTAGAGCAAGGGAGCCGCTTGCCGCTCCCGCCGGTTTAAATATCGGTTGCGCGAGCTCATGGCCAGCCCGTCCTGCTCCCGAACGGTCGGGCGGACGTCGACGGTGACATCGAGATGGAAGGCGTGAATCAATTGCCGGATGACGAGCGTCTGCTGATAGTCCTTTTGCCCAAGATAGAGCCGGTCAGGCTGCACGAGTTGCAGAAGTTTTAGCACCACGGTGGCGACGCCGTTGAAGTGGCCCGGCCGGGAGGCGCCTTCCAGCACCCGTCCCAACGGGCCGACTTCGACAATAGGCGTGGGGCCGGTCGGGTAAATTTCCGCTACGGTCGGGATGAACAGCAGATCGGCGCCGGCCTGCCGGCACAGTGCGGCATCCTGTCGCATCGTGCGGGGATAGCGCCGGTAGTCCTCGCCCGGGCCGAATTGGGTCGGATTGACGAAAATGCTGACGATGACGACGTCACAGCGCCGCCGCGCGGCGGCGATCAGGCTGAGATGGCCCTCGTGCAGCGCGCCCATGGTCGGAACGAAACCGATGGTGCGGCGGGTGGTTTTGATGCGAGAGAGGGATCGTTGGAGCTGGGCGGCGGTGTTGACGAGCTTCATTTTTGAGGGACGTAGTAATGCGTCCCTTTTTTAATCGAAGCGATCTGCTTGATCAGATCGTCCAGGTCTTCCGGATTATGCACAAAATCGATCGCCTCGGTCTGGATGACCAGCAGCGGGCTTTGATCGTAGTGGAAGAAAAATTTGCTGTAGGCGTTGTTGATGGCGTCCAGATAGTCCCAGGGGATTTCCTTTTCGAACGGGCGGCCGCGGGTTTCGATCCGCTCGATGAGCGTGTCGGTGGAGGCCTGCAGGTAGATCAGCAGGTCGGGCGTCGCCACGCGCGGGCCGAGGAGTTGATAGAGCTGGTCATACAGCGCGCGCTCCTCATCGCTGAGCGTGACGGAGGCGAAAATCTGGTCCTTGGGCAGAAAATAATCGCAGACGGTCGTCTGCTTGAACAGGTCGAGCTGGGACAGCTCCAGTTGCTGCCGGTAGCGGGAGAGCAGGAAGAAGACCTGCGCCTGAAATGCAAACCGCCGGGGATTCTCGTAAAATTTTGCCAGGAAGGGGTTCTCCTCAACCTTCTCCAGCACATACCGGGCGCCCAGGCGTTCGCTCAGCAGCGAGGCCAGGCTGCTTTTGCCGACGCCGATCGGCCCTTCGATGACCAGATATCGCGCATCCATGAACAGTCTCTGATCCGGCTCAGCGATGCGGCGCCGGCGAGGCCGGGGTGACCTGATGCGGATCGGGCAGCCGTTCCAACAGCTCGGCCATGGTGAGATGCAGCGTGGGATGGCGCAGCGTGGGCGCCAGTTCGGCCATCGGCATTAACACGAAGCGTCGATGGTGAAAGCGGGGATGCGGCAGGGTCAATGCCTCGCTCTGCAGAACGGTGTCGCCATGGAGCAGCAGATCCAGATCGATCGGGCGGGACAGCGGCACTCGATCGGCCCGCGTCCCGGGGCGCACGCGCCCCATCCGTTGCTCGATCCGCAGGCAGTGGTCAAACAGGGCCTGCGGGGACAAGGTGGTTGACAGCTCGATCACGCCGTTGATGAACCACGACGGCCGATCCTCGGCGGCATGCACGGCCGGATCGACGACCGGTTCCGTTTCGTACCAGGCCGAACGGCGGGTCACCGTGGTCTGCGGCAGCGCGGCGCCCGCGGCGACCGCCTCCTCGCATCGGAGGATGCGCTCGCCTTCATTGGAGCCGATGGCGATGTAACAAAAAATGGGGTCAGAGAACATTTTTACTTCATATACCATAACCAATACGATGAAAAATGCTCTCTGACCCCATTTTACAGCCGCTTCATCCGATCCAGGGCTTCTTTCAGGCGGTCGGTGCCCACGGTTAGGGTCATGCGAATATACCCTTCGCCCGCCGCCCCGAAGCCGTTGCCCGGCGTCGAGACGATGCCGGTTTGTTGCAGCAGCCGGGCGGTGAAGGCCGAGGATTTTGTTTTTTTCGGGACGCGGATCCAAATGTAGAAGGCGGCGGCGGGCAAATCCACCTCATAGCCCAGTTGCTGCAGCCCGGGCACGAACAGATCGCGCCGTTCCTGGTAGCACTGCCGGATGGCTTGGGTCACGCCGGGCGGACTCTCCAACGCGGCGATGCCTGCCTCCTGCACGGTCTGAAAGACCCCCGAGTCGAGATTACTTTTGACTTTGCCCAGCGCGGCAAGGACCTCCCGGTTGCCGACGGCGAAGCCGATGCGCCAGCCGGTCATGTTGAAGGTTTTCGACAGCGAATGAAACTCGATGCCGACTTCTTTGGCCCCTTCGGCTTCGAGAAAACTGGAGGGGCGGAGGCCGTCATAATAAATTTCTGAGTAGGCGGCGTCGTGGGCGATGATCAGCCGGTGGCGGCGGGCGAAGGCGACGGCCTGCCGGAAAAACTCAAGTGTGGTCGTCGCGGCCGTGGGGTTGTTCGGGTAGTTCAAAAAACAGAGGCGCGACCGCTTCAGTGTCGCCTTGGGAATGGCGTCAAAATCAGGATGAAACCGGTTCGCGCGGGTCAACGGCATAAAATAGGCCCGGCCGCCGGCGAATTGCGTGGCCACCTGATAGACCGGATAGCCGGGGCTCGGCACCAGGGCGACGTCGCCCGGATTGATCACGGCCAGCGGCAGGTGGCCGATGCCCTCCTTGGAGCCGATCAGCGTCAGCACTTCGTCGGCGGGATCGAGCGACACGCCGAAGCGCCGCTTGTACCAATCTGCCACCGCCTGCCGGAAGCTCAGCATCCCTTCATACGAAGGATACTGATGGTGCTTGGGATTCCCCGT
>CAZJRH010000285.1:0-2047 GCA_964548215.1 uncultured Nitrospirota bacterium | reverse complement strand
TTCGGCTCGATCATCGGCCGCAATTCGTTTCAGCGGCCCAAGGACCTGGCGCTGAAGTTTCTGGGCACGGTCATGAAGATCTACGCCGGCCAGACCCCCTGACGATGCCCCCCTCGCAGACGGCCATCGATCCGGCCAAGGCCGCGGCGGGCCATCGGGCGGCCGACCTTGTCACCGACGGCATGATTGTGGGGCTGGGCACCGGCTCCACGGCCGACTACGCCATCCGGCGTTTAGCCGAGCGGATCCAATCGGAAAAACTCCGGATCAGCGGCGTTCCGACCTCCCTTCGCACCGAGCTGCTGGCCAAAGAACTGGGGATTCCCGTCATTGATGTGAACGGCGTGCATCAGATCGATCTGACGATTGACGGGGCGGATGAGATCGACCCGGCGCTGAACATGATCAAGGGAGGCGGCGGGGCGCTGCTGCGGGAAAAAGTGGTCGCCCGCGCCTCGCGGCAGGAAATCATCGTGGCCGATCAGGGCAAGGTCGTGAAGCGATTGGGCGAACGGTGGCCGGTGCCGGTCGAGGTGGTGATGTTCGGCTGGACGCAGACGGTGCGGCGCTTACAGGCGCTGGGCTGCGACGCAAAGTTGCGCGAGGCGGGCGGGCAAGCCTTTCAAACCGACAACGGCAATTACATCGTGGATTGCCGCTTCCCCCATATCGACGATCCGGCCAAATTGGAGCAGGCGATCAATTCGACGCCCGGCGTCATCGACTGCGGCCTCTTCATCGGATTGGCGCACCGCCTCATCGTCGGCCACCCGGACGGTCGATGCGACGTGATCGAGCCGGGCGCGCGCCGATAATGTTTGTCCGATGGATCGCCGGCTGCGCGCTCATCATGGCGTGCACCGTCGGCTGCGCCGCCCCGCACCCCCGGCCGCACCCGCTGACCGCGCTGCCGGCCTACCCCGGCTCCCCGTACGTCGATCTCGATACTATCACTCCCGGCACGATCGTCCATGTGCCGACGGGCCGGTCGCTGACGGAGGCCGAGGCGATCGACCTGGCCGCGAAGGCTCGCGTGATCTACATCGGTGAAATGCACACCAATCTTGAGCATCATCGCGTGCAACTGGCCATGATCCAGGCGCTGCACAAGCGCTTTCCGGGCAAAATCGCCGTGGGCATGGAGATGTTCCAGCGGCCCGCTCAGCCGCAGCTCGATCGATGGCTGAACGGCAAGTTGGATCAGAAACAATTCAAAAAGCTGTGGTATGACAATTGGGGCGAGAGTTACGAGTACTACCAGCCGATCCTCGACTATCTGAAAGCGCAGCGCATCCCGTTGGTCGCGCTCAATGCGTCGGACGAGCAGGTGAAGGCCGTCTCGAAGAACGGATGGGAGGGGCTTTCGAAGGAGGAGCGTGACTGGCTGGGGCCGATCGATGAGCAGGACCCCTATCATCGGCGGGCGATGCAAGCGGTGGTCGGCGGCCATGGCCACGGCGGGGCCGAAAACTTTGAGCGGTTCTACAGAACGATGCTGCTCTGGGACGAGACGATGGCACAGTCCGGAGCCGAATTTCTGCGCAGTCCGAAGGGCGACGGCAAAAAACTCGTCATTCTGGCCGGCGGCTTTCACATCGGCTACGGCTACGGAATTCCGCGACGGCTCTTTCGGCGGGCGCTGGAGCCCTACATCACCATCCTGCCAGAGACGCCGGACGGCGATATTCCAGAACATTACCGCATGGACGTGATGACGCCGGAATTTCCACTCTACCTGGCCGATGTGGTCTGGGGGACCGGCTACAGCGAACCGGAAATGAAACGGGTGCGCCTCGGCGTGCAGCTCGACCAGGAACAAGAGGCAGCCGTGGTGGTGGAGGTCCTGCCCGGCAGTCCGGCCGAGAAGGCGGGGCTGAAGCCGGGCGACCGCATTACGTCGTTCAATGGAGAAGCACTTCAGACGTCGTTCGATCTAGTCGAACAGATCCGGCTTTTAGAGCCGGGCGATTCGGCCAAGCTGACGCTCGATCGGGCGGGGCAAACGGTCGAGGTCACCGTCAAGTTCTGATTCGGGGTCAGGTCTATA
>CAZJRH010000284.1:0-3167 GCA_964548215.1 uncultured Nitrospirota bacterium | reverse complement strand
GATGTGGCCGTGCTGAATGCCGACGATCCGGTGACCGCGTCGATCGGCCGTGAGCTGCCTTGCCGGATCATCTGGTTTTCCGAATCGCCGCCCCGCGCGCAGGGAGATGACGGCGAGGCGATCTGGTGCGAGGACGGAATGGTGACGATTCGCCTCAAGGGACGACGGGAAACGCTCTGGCCGGTGGAAGCCTTCCGGCTGCCGGGCCGCCATTTACTGCACGACGCGCTGGCCGCCACGGCGCTCGCGCGCAGCGTCGGCCTGCCCGCCGACGCCATCGAGCGGGCCATCCGGACTTTTCAGGGTCAGGCGCACTGCCTGGAAACGGTGGCCGAGCGCGCCGGTGTGCTCTATGTGAACGATTCCAAGGGCACCAACGTGGACGCCGTCATCCGGGCGCTGGAAAGTTTCGACCGCCCGATCATCTGGCTGGGCGGCGGCTTGGATAAAGGGGGCGATTTCGAGCGGCTGCGCCCCGCAGTCAAGCAACGTGTCAAACGGGCGGTGTTGTTCGGCTCGGCGCGGCGGCGGATCGCCGAGACGCTGGGTGATGCGACGCCGGTGGAGCAGGTGGCGACGCTGGATGAAGCGATCCGCTTGGCCGCGGCGGCGGCCGCTGCGGGCGACGTCGTGCTCTTTTCGCCGGCCTGCGCGAGTTTCGATCAATTTCGGGATTATCGTGAGCGGGGCGAACGGTTTCGGGCGCTGGTGGGCGCCCTGAGGTAAGACAGGCATGATGAAGAGACAAAAAAACCGGGCGGCCGAAACCACATGGCTGGCGCCGCCGGCCATCGACCGATTGCTGCTGACGGCCACGCTGCTGTTGCTGGCGATCGGGATCGTGATGGTCTACAGCGCCAGCTCCGCCGTGGCCCTGGCGCGCTACGAGGATGGGGGCTATTTTTTCAAACGGCAGTTGCTCTGGGTCGGCGTGGGCCTGGCGGCCATGGCGGTGACCGCCCGGATGAACGTGTGGGGCTGGCAGCGGCTAGCCCTGCCGTTGCTGCTGGCCGTGGCCGCCTTGCTGGTGCTGGTCCTCTGGCCGCAGATCGGCGTCGAGGTGAACGGCGCGCGCCGCTGGTTGCGCGTGGGCGGCTGGTCGATTCAACCATCCGAGCTGGCGAAGCTGGCCGTCGTCTGCTATCTGGCCGGCTATGTGGCCCGGCATGGCGAGCGGGTCGGGGAATTTTGGCGCGGCCTGCTTCCGCCCCTGCTCGTGAGCGGCGCGGTGATGGTGTTGATCCTTGCGGAGCCTGATCTCGGCACGGCGGCGGTGATCGCCATGCTGACCCTGACGCTGCTTTTTGTGGGGCGGGCCAAGCTGTCTCATCTGGGCGGATTGGTGCTGGCGGCGGTGCCCGTGCTGACCGTGCTGATTTTCTCGTCATCCTATCGACGTCAGCGGTTGCTGGCTTTTTTGAATCCCTGGGAAGACGCCCAGGGTTCCGGGTTTCAAATCATTCAATCGTTCCTGGCGATCGGCAGCGGCGGCTGGTGGGGATTGGGGCTGGGGGAGAGCCGCCAGAAACTGCTGTTTTTGCCGGAACCGCATACCGATTTCATCTACTCCGTCATCGGGGAAGAATTGGGGCTGGTCGGCTGTCTGGTTGTGTTGGCGCTCTTTGTCCTCTTCATCTGGCGCGGTTTCGTGATCGCCACCCGCGCCGAGGAACCCTTCATCCGCTGTCTGGCGGTGGGGCTGACGGTGATGATCGGCGTGCAGGCGCTGCTCCACATGGCCGTCGTGACCGGGCTGCTGCCCACGAAGGGACTGACGCTGCCCTTTCTCAGTTACGGCGGCTCCTCGCTGGTGGTCGACCTGGCCGCCGTCGGCATTTTGCTGGCGATTGGCCGGCAACGGGCGGCCGGATGAGCACGCCGAAAATATTGATCGCGGCTGGCGGCACGGGCGGCCATCTCTTTCCGGGGCTGGCCATCGCCCAGGAATGGCAGCGGCGCCGTCCCGTCGACGTGGTGTTTGCGGGCACGGCGAAGGGATTGGAAAACCGGCTGCTGCCCAAGATCGGCTATCCGCTGGTGCTGCTTCGAGTGGAAGGATTGATCGGCCGGGGGAAGAAAACCCTTGGCGCCCTGCTGCAGTTGCCCCGCAGCCTCTGGGACGCCTGGCGGGTGTTGCGCGCCGTGCGGCCTGATCTGGTGATCGGCACGGGCGGTTACGCCAGCGGGCCGTTGCTCTTCATGGCGGTGTTGACCCGTTATCCGAGCGTCGTCGTCGAACCGAATGCGCTTCCCGGCGTGACCAACCGGCTGCTGGCGCCGCTGGTCGATCTGGTGATCGGGGCGTTTGAGCTCTCGCGCCGCCATTTGTGGGCGAGGCGGTTGCTGGTCCTGGGCAATCCGGTTCGGCGCGAAGTGGTGGCCGCGGGGCACACGGCGCCGGTGTCGGTTCGAGATATGACGGTCTCGGTTTCCGGCCCTCCGGCCGGCCAATCGGGACAGGCAGTCATGTCCTTCTCGCCGGACGAGGCGGCTCCTCCTCCGACGGTCCGCCGCACGGTGCTGGTGCTGGGGGGCAGTCAGGGGGCGCACGCGATCAATCAATTGATGATCGAGGCGCTGGATGAGCTGGGGGCCTGGCGGGAATCGATCTGGGTCATTCACCAGACGGGCGAGGCCGATGCGGCCTGGGTGCGCCAGGCGTACGATCGCCGGGGTGTCGGAGGGCGGGTGGAGTCGTTTATTCATTCCATGGGTGACGTCTACGCGCAGGCCGATCTGCTGATCAGCCGCGCCGGCGCGACGACGATCGCCGAGATGACCGCGTGCGGGCGGCCGTCGATCCTGATCCCGCTGCCGCAGGCGGCCCATCGCCATCAACATCATAATGCGTGGGCCCTTGAGCGCGAGGGCGCCGCGATCGTCTGCGAGCAGTCGGAATTGACCGGCCCCCGGCTGGCCCAGTTGCTGCGCGACCTGCTTGGGGACGACGCGCGCCTGGCGGCCATGGCGGCGGCCAGCCGCCGGTTGGGGCGCCCCGATGCCGCCGTGACGGTGGTCGAAGCATGCGAAGCGCTGCTGGACCGGGGACGGGCCTGATGACCGACGGACGACAAAAAGCTCAAATGACGCGCGGGCTGTTTCGGAAGATCCAGCAGATTCATTTCGTCGGCATCGGGGGCGCTGGCATGAGCGGCATCGCCGACGTG
>CAZJRH010000283.1:0-2471 GCA_964548215.1 uncultured Nitrospirota bacterium | reverse complement strand
GGCCGTCGGCAAGCATGTGGCCATCCCCCAGCCAGCACACCCTTCTGCACAACTGCCGAATTGCCTGTATGTTATGGCTGACAAACAACACCGTCCGCCCCTGCTTAGCCACCTCCCCCATCTTACCGAGACACTTCCTCTGAAACGCAGCGTCGCCGACGGCGAGGACTTCATCCACCAGCAGAATCTCCGGCTCCAGATGGGCGGCCACGGCAAAAGCCAGCCGCACGTACATGCCGCTGGAATAATGTTTGACCGGCGTGTCGAGGAATTTATCGATCTCGGCAAATGCCACAATGTCATCGAACTTCCGGTTGATCTCCGCCCGTTTCATCCCCAAAATGACGCCGTTCAAGTAGATATTCTCGCGGCCCGTCAATTCCGGATGAAACCCCGTGCCCACCTCCAGCAAACTGGCCAAGCGGCCCCGAAGTTCGATCCGTCCCTGCGTCGGCTCGGTAATGCGGCTGAGAATCTTCAGCAGCGTGCTTTTGCCGGCGCCGTTGCGGCCGATGATGCCCACCACCTCGCCCGGCTGCACGTCGAACGAGACGTCTTTGAGCGCCCAGAAGGGCTCTTCGGGCGGCGGCGCGCCTCCCAAACCGCGCATTCTCCGGAACGGCGCCGTGACGGTCTCCACCATCGCTTCCCGCAGGGTGCGATAGGCCCGCTCCCTGGCACCGATCCGATATTGCTTGCTCACGCTCTGGACGCTGATGGCTGGCGGCATGTCAGGCCGTCACGGTGAGAATGTTGCGTCGCGTCAGCAACTCGATGATCAGCTCCACCGCCTGCTGCGGCGTCAGCTCATCCGTCTTGATCACCAGCTCCGGGTTCACCGGCGGCTCATACGGATCATCGATGCCGGTCAACCCCTTGATCTCGCCGGCGCGGGCCCGTTTATAGAGGCCTTTCGGATCGCGCGCCTCGCACACCGTCAACGGCGCATTGATGAAGACCTCCAGAAAGTCGAGCTTGGCCGCCTGGTGGATGATCCTGGCCTGATCCCGGTGGATGCGATAGGGCGAAATAAAGCTCGTAATGGTCAGGATCCCCACCTCGGCGAACAACTTGGCCACCTCGCCGATGCGACGGATATTTTCTTCGCGATCGTCCTTGCTGAACCCCAGATCCTGGTTCAACCCGTGGCGGACACCGTCCCCGTCGAGCACGCAGGCCAGGTGGCCCGCGTGCACCAGGGCGCGCTCCAATTCGAACGCGGTGGTGCTTTTTCCGGACGCCGGCAACCCAGTCAGCCAGATCGTGCAGCCCTGCTGTTTGAGCAGCCGGCACCGATCTTCGCGTTGGACATATCCCTTAAATACGGTGATGTTTGTTGCGCGCTGCTCCGTCATCACACCTCCGTTATTCGTTTACACGATGTCCGCGAACGACCGCTCGGTGGAGCGGAAGTAGGCCGCGCCGACGGCCAGCACCACGGCGGTGACGCCAAACCCGATGGCCACGCCGCTCCAATCAATGGGCCGATTGAGCAGCGCGGCCCGAAAACCCTCGATCAGACCCGTCAGCGGGTTCAGCCGCATCAGCCACTGCCATCGCTCCGGAACAAGCGTCACGGGATAAACGATCGGCGTCAGAAACAGCCACAACTGGAGCAGAAACGTCACCACATAGCGAAAATCCCGATAGGCGACGTTCAGCGCCGCAATCAGCAGACCGACACCGAGCGCGGCCACCACCACCCCCGCCACGAACAGGGGCGCCATGAACAACCCCGCGCCCGGAGCGATCCCGTAATAGAGCATCAACACCCCCAGCACGCTGGACGCCACGGCAAAATCAACCAACGCCGAACCGACGGAAGCCGTGGGAATGATGATCCGGGGGAAATAGACTTTCGTAATCAGGTGCGCCGACCCCACCACGCTGTTGGACGATTGTGTGACGGCGGAGGAAAAGAGCATCCAGGGAAGAAATCCCGCGTAGAAAAAGATCGGATAGGGCAAACCGTCCGACGGAATCCCGGCCAGCCGGCCGAAAAAGACGCTGAACACCACCATGTACATCACCGGCTGGATGACCGCCCAGAGCGCGCCCAACACGGTCTGTTTGTACCGCACCTTGATGTCGCGCCACACGAGGAAATAGAACAGGTCGCGGTACTGCAGGAGTTCGCGCCAATTGATCGGGGCCCACCCCGATTGCGGTTCCAGCACGGTCACTGTCTTTGACGGGATCATGCGGCCAACCCCACCACCGACGCCGGTGGAACGCCTAACTTGGCCAGCTCACCCTGCGTGCGCCGCTCGCCGGCGGGATCGGCGCCGGCCGACGCCATGATGATCCGGTCAAAACGGAGACGGGCGAGGGCGGCAATGGGCTCCACGGTGTGGCCGCAAAAGTTCGATCCGATCCGCTCGTCATCAATAACCGCGACTACCTGCAGATCGCTCTCGCGAAGCGACAAGTAGGCCAGCTCCGCCGTCTCGCCGGTGCCGCACAAGACCACG
>CAZJRH010000282.1:0-4879 GCA_964548215.1 uncultured Nitrospirota bacterium | reverse complement strand
CAAGGGCGTCTGCCACGTCTATGTGGACGAGGCGGCCGATCTGGCGATGGCCGAGGCGATCAGCTTCAACGCCAAGGTGCAGCGGCCGGCCACCTGCAACGCGATGGAGACGCTGCTGGTGCACCAGAAGATCGCGCCGCTCTTTTTGCCGTTGATGGTGAAGAAATTCCAACAGGCTGGCGTGGAAATCCGTGGCTGCGAGCGCACCCGCGCGATCGTCCCCGGCGTCACGCCGGCGACTGAAGAGGACTGGTCGGCCGAATATCTGGAGTTGATCCTGGCTGTGCGGGTGATCGACACGATGGAGGCGGCCATTGAGCACATCGTTACCTACGGCTCGGAGCACACGGAGGCGATCGTCACGCGGGATTATCAGCGCGCCATGGCTTTTGTCCGGCAGGTCGATTCGGCCGCCGTGCTGGTCAACGCCTCCACCCGGCTCAACGACGGCGGCCAGTTTGGGCTGGGCGCGGAGATCGGCATTTCCACCGGCCGCCTGCATGCCCGGGGGCCGATGGGGATTGAAGAGTTGACGACCAGAAAATTTGTCGTATTCGGCGATGGGCAGTTAAGGGAATAGGTCCCAGGAACAAGCGACGATGCGCGACGGTTTTCCCGGACCCCGGACCCTGTCCCCCGGACCCTGTTGCCCATGAACCTCGGCCTCTTCGGCGGAACGTTCAATCCGATTCACGCCTGCCATCTGACGATCGCCGATCACGTGCGCCAGCTCATGGCGCTGGATCAAATCCTCTTCATCCCCGCGGGCACGCCGCCGTTCAAGAGCGACGCGCTGGCGCCGGCCGCCGATCGATTGGAGATGACGCGCCTGGCCACCGCGCCGCATCCCTGGGCCGAAGTCTCCGCCATCGAGGTTGAGCGTCCCGGCCCGTCCTATTCGGTCGAGACCGTGGCCGCTCTGCGCCACCAGCGGTCTGACGATGCGCTCTTTTTCCTGCTGGGGGTCGATGCGTTTGCCGATATCTTGAACTGGCGGGAGCCCCAGCGGCTGCTGACCTTGTGTGAATTCGTGGTGATCGCCCGGGCGGGCCGTTCCTTTCTCTCGTTGCGGGAACTGCCGTGGCTGGCCCACGCGGATCGGGCGCGGTTGGGGGCGGTCGACCGCGGTGAACTGGCGCAGGAACGGGTTTCGGTGTCCACGGGCGGGCGCATCTGGTTCGTTCACGCGCCGCCGTGCCCGATCTCCGCCACGCAGGTGCGGGCCGCCGTCAAGGACGGGAAACCGCTCGAGGCGCTCTTGCCTGAGGCGGTTCGATCATATATACTACGACGAGGATTGTATCAGGACATGGAGAATCGGACATAATCTCTCGCTTCGCTCGATGTACATGACCGCGCCGATGCAGATGGAAGTGGGCCTGGAGGCGTCATCGAGGTAACGTCTCGACACAAGGCTCTCCTGTGCGCGAAAGTGGCGTACGAAAAGAAGGCCGAAGAGATTCGGCTGCTACGGGTGTCCGGTCTGACGGGATTGGCCGATTTTTTCGTGATCTGCTCGGCTGATTCCCGCCGGCAGGTTCAGGCGGTGGCTGACGGGATCGGCAAACTGCTCGCCCAGGCCGGCTGCAGCCCGATAAATGTGGAAGGCCTGGAACAGGGCAACTGGATTCTGATGGACTATAACGACCTGATCGTCCATATTTTCCGAGCCGAGACGCGGGAATTCTACGGCCTGGACCAGTTGTGGGGCGATGCCACGCGTCTGCGGCTCTCGCCCGGCCAGTTGCAACAGCTTACGCCGGCGCCGGCGCGGCGCAGCCCCCAGCGCCGGCCCTCCACGCCCCCTCCGGCGGGGCGCCGCTGATGCGCACGCTGGGCATCATTCTTCTGCTGCTCTTTTTCCCCGCCGCCGTCCTCTATCTGCACTGGCTCAACCCGGGGACGGTCCAATTTCGCTTCACCCCGCAGCGCGTCTACGAGATTTCGCTGATTCAATTCGGCATGGCGGCCTTTGTCCTCGGCGGGTTGATGGTGCTGGGGATGGGCGGGATGCGCGAGTTGCGCCGGCTGTTGAAAAACTGGAAGGAGGCGCGCCGTCAGCGGGCCGAGCAGCGCGTGCGTGAATGGCTGGCGCTGGCGGTCAATGCGGACGTCTCGGGCAAGCAGAAAGAGGCGATCGGCTGGTTTGAAAAAATTCTCGCCCTGGATCCCAATCATCGAACGGCCCTGATCCGGCTCGGGGCGCTGCAACGGGCGCAGGGGAATTTCCAGGAGGCGCTGCGGCTGCACCGGAAGGCCAAAAACCTGCTGGATCGGGATCTGGAAGTGGTGTTGGCGCTGGTCGAGGATCTCGAGGCGATGCGCCGCCACGAGGAAGCCGCGCACGTGCTGCGGGAAACGCTGGCGCATGACAAGGACAATCGGACGGTTCTGATCCGTTTACGCGACCTGTGCATCGAATTGCATCAGTGGGAAGACGCGCATGCGCTGCAGGAGCGTTTTCTGAAAGACATGGGCCGGCCGGAGGAGGAGCCGCAGGAACGGGCCCGGTTCCTGGGCATCAAGTATGAAGCCGGCCTGCAGGCGATGTTGCAGGAAATGCCGGACGCCGCCCGCCGCCATTTCAAAAACGCCGCCAAGCTCGACAAGAATTTTGTGCCCGCGTACGTCGGGCTCGGGCGGCTGCTGATCGGCGAAGGGAAGCCCGATCAGGCCGGCGACCTGTGGCGCAAGGCCTACTGGACGACCTCGAGCCTCGTGCTGCTGCACCGGCTGGAGGATCTGCTGCTGGATCTGGGCGATCCCGCCGGCATCATCGATCTCTACCGGCAGGCCATCGCCCGCGACCCGGGCGATCCGGTGCTGCAATTTTATCTGGGCAAGCTCTACTACCGGCTGGAGATGATCGACGAGGCGATCGAGCTGCTGTCATCGATCGATACGTCGAACGTTCGGTTTCCGGACCTGCACAAGGTGCTGGGCAATCTGTATCTGCGCCGTGGCGACCGGCTGGCCGCCGTGGAGGAATTCAAGCGGGCGCTCGATCTCAAGAAGCGGGTGCTGGTGCCCTACTATTGCCCCCACTGCGATTTTCACACGACCGAATGGGTCGGCCGCTGTCCCCGGTGCGAGCAGTGGAATACGTTCATCGCTTCGCCCATCATCACGCCCCGCGTCAAGCCGGCCGGGCCCGCTGAGACGGCCGTCTATCCTCCGGCGGACACGGCGGACGTGCCGATGCGCTCCGTCTCGACCTGACGTCCGCGGCCCTGCCTGCCCTGTCTGCCGACAGGCAGGCGGCAGGCAGGCTCCGGCCGCGGCATTCGTATTGCACCCGCTTTCTCCAGTTCTTGAGTCATGACCCTTCCACGGGAACGATGGCGCGATCGAATCGGCCAGTGGTTCTGGCCGTCGAACTGTGCCGTCTGCCGGCAGCCGGCCGCGGCAAATCCCTATTTCTGCGCCGCCTGCTGGGGCACGATGCCGACGCTGGCCTGGCCCTGGTGCCCGCGTTGCGGCCTGCCGTTTCGGTCGCCCGTGGCCCTGGCCCACAGTCCCGGTCACCACTGCGCCGCCTGCCGGGAGCGGCTCCCGTATTTCGACGTGGCCCGCGCCGCCACCGCCTACGATGGTGTGGCCGCCACAGCGCTTCAATTGTTCAAATATCAGCGCAAGCGGGCGTTGGCGCGTCCATTGGCCGCGTTGCTCGACCCGCTGTTGCCGGCCTGGGGCGATGTGGATGGCGTGGCGCCGGTGCCGCTGCACGCCGAACGATTGCGGGAGCGGGAATTCAACCAGGCGTTGGCCCTGGCCCAGGCGGTCTGCCGAACCCGTCGCTGGCCGCTCTGGTGGGATCTGCTGGAACGGACGAGGGCCACCCCCGCCCAGGTCGGACTGGACGCGGTCGAGCGGCGGCGCAACGTGGCCAAAGCGTTTGCCGTCCGCCGACCAGAACGGGTAGACGGCAAGCGGGTGCTATTGCTGGATGATGTGCTGACGACCGGCTCGACCGTCAATGAATGCGCCCGGACGCTCAAACGCGCCGGCGCCGCGTCG
Source organism: uncultured Nitrospirota bacterium (assembly GCA_964548215.1). Lineage (GTDB taxonomy): Bacteria > Nitrospirota > Nitrospiria > JACQCE01 > JACQCE01 > JBFMAJ01. The sequence continues at coordinate 862 of CAZJRH010000282.1, read as the reverse complement.
GTGGCGGTCTTGACGATCGCCCGGCAGGTGCGGGGCTGACCACCCCCATCGCCGTACGCGGACGTCATAAAACGCAACTCCGAAAAAGAAACGCCCTGCCCCGGGCCGTCGGCTCGGAGCGGGGCTTATTCACGCGACTTAGACTTTCGTCACGTTGCTGGCCTGGGGGCCTTTCGGTCCATCGGTGACCTCGAACTCCACAAGCTGTCCCTCTTCGAGGGTCTTGTAGCCGTCACCCTGGATGGCCGAATGGTGCACGAACACGTCCTTGCCACTCTCCTGGGCGATGAAGCCGTACCCTTTGGTGGCGTTGAACCATTTCACTGTGCCTCGGGCCATAGATCAATCCTCCTTACACGCTGTCCGGTCCGCCTCTATGAGGGCGCGTCGAACGGTTATTGTTGTGCAGGTCGGTTGAACAGCGCGCGGTCTGACTGCGAGCGCAAAAAAACCGCAGCGCCCGGTACCGGGGGCTAATCTGCGGTGATTGACTCTTACCGTACATGTACTGTCTCGTCCTGCTGAACGAGATAAATATAGCATTGCTTTCGACAAAGCGTCAAGAATTACTTGCGTATCGAGGAGCCGGAAGGGGCTGGGAGCCGGGCCGGACGATTGGCGGGACCGGCCTATTTCCCCTTGTAAAATCTGGCATATTCAATGTAGGAGGCGGACGCGTGGGTGATGTAGGCCAGCTCCTTGTCGGTGACCTGGCGCACCACCTTGCCGGGCACGCCGAGCACCAATGAGCGCGGCGGGATCCTGGCCCGTTCAACGACGACCGCGCCGGCTCCGATGATCGATTCCTCGCCGATCACGGCATTGTTCAGCACGATGGAGCCCATGCCGATGAGCACCCGGT
>CAZJRH010000281.1:0-11549 GCA_964548215.1 uncultured Nitrospirota bacterium | reverse complement strand
ATCGCTCTCCGGCGGCTGGCGGAGGCGGGCAATGTTGGCGCGGGCGCTGGTCTCGGAGCCTGATCTGCTCTTACTGGACGAGCCCACCAACCATCTCGATATTGAAGCGATCGCCTGGCTCGAGGAATTTCTGGCTGGCTTTCCCGGCTCGGTGCTCTTTGTCAGCCACGACCGGACATTCTTGCGGCGCCTGGCGACGGGGATGATCGAGCTGGATCGCGGCCAACTGACCTCCTGGTCGGGCAATTACGACGACTATCTGCGCCAAAAGGCCGAATCGCTCGTCGTTGAGGCGACGCACAACGCGCTCTTCGATAAGAAACTCTCGCAGGAAGAGGTCTGGATCCGTCAGGGCGTCAAGGCCCGTCGCACGCGCAATGAAGGGCGGGTGCGCGCGCTGGAAGAGCTGCGGGTGCAGCGCCGCCAGCGCCGGGAACGGACCGGCATGGCCGATCTGCAGCTTGAGCAGGGCGAAAGATCAGGTCAGCTTGTTTTCGAAGCCGTAGGCGTCGATTTCAGCTATGGCAAGACGGCCGTGATCAAAAATCTGACGACCACGATCGTGCGCGGCGACCGCATCGGCATCATCGGTCCCAATGGCGTTGGCAAATCGACATTGATCAAACTACTGCTGGGCGAGTTGGAGCCTACCCGAGGCAAGCTGCGTCGCGGCACGAAGCTCCAGGTCGCCTATTTCGACCAGCAGCGCGACCAGCTCGACCCCGATAAAATGCTCATGGAATCGGTCGTCAGCGGCGAGTCGGTCACCATCAATGGCCGCTCGCGCCATGTCGCGGGCTACCTGCAGGATTTTCTCTTTTCCCCGGAGCGGCTGCGATCGCCCGTGCGCACGCTGTCTGGCGGCGAGCGCAACCGGCTGCTCTTGGCGCGCCTCTTCGCCCAGCCGGCCAACCTGCTGGTCATGGACGAGCCGACCAACGATCTGGACGTCGAGACATTGGAGCTGCTGGAAGAGCTGATGCTCGACTATCAGGGGACTATTTTATTGGTCAGCCACGATCGGACGTTTCTTGATCATGTTGTCACCAGTACATTGGTATTCGAAGGCAACGGACGGGTCGGGGAGTATGTCGGCGGCTATAGCGATTGGTTGCACTATACGCAACAGTTGGCGGCAGAGAAAGCCGCACTACCTCCGCGGACCAACCGCCCGAAGCCCGCACCCATCGTATCCAGCGAAAAGCCAACGGGGAAGAGCAAAAAACTCAGTGTGAAGGAACAACGCGAACTGACAGAACTACCGGCCAAGATCGAATCACTCGAAACCGAGCAGGCCCGTTTACAGGCCACACTCAGCGATCCGGCCTTTTACCAGCAGCCAGGGTCGGATTTTAAGGCCACTTTGGCGCGCGTGGAAACAATCACCAAGGAACTTGCGACCTGTTATGCGCGGTGGGAAAGTTTGGAAGCCCAGGCGGTGGGGCAGAAGGCGCTTCGTCCATGATGACGCTTCGACAATTGGCGGCAAAACCAGAGACGGTGCCCGTGGCCACGTCGTGGTATTTGGCCGATCTGGGCGAAGCCCGCGGCAGACAGGAACTGTTCACCAAGCAATCTCCGCAACGGCTCAAGGCGCTCCGCGAACATGCACTCATCGAAAGCGCGGTGTCTTCCAACCGCATCGAAGGCGTGCTGATCGAGCCGGCGCGCATCCGCCCCGTGATCGTGGGCAAGTCGCCTCTGCGGGATCGGGATGAAGAAGAGGTGCGGGGCTACCGAAACGCGCTCAACTTGATTCATCAACAGGGTGCAAAACTGTCTGTCTCGGAGAAAACCATCCGGGAGTTGCACCAGTTAGCCCGCGCCGCCGTAGGGGATGCGGGGCAATACAAAAAGAGCGAGAGCGACATTATCGAACGATATCCTGACGGCCGTCAGCGGATGCGGTTCAAAACCGTGTCGGCGGCCAAGACACCGGCAGCCATGACGGAGGTGATCGACCTCTGGAAGCGGAGCGTGGACGAACGCTGGGCGCCTCCGTTGATCGCCCTGGCGGCGTTCAACCTGGATCTCCTCTGCATCCATCCCTTTCGGGACGGCAACGGGCGCGTGTCCCGGCTGCTGTTCTTGCTGCAATGCTATCACCTGGGCTATGAGGTGGGCCGGTATATCAGCCTGGAGCGGTTGATCGAGCAGAACAAAGCGCGCTACTACGAAACCCTGGAGCAAAGCTCCCACCGCTGGCATGAGGGCCGGCACGACCCCTGGCCGTACATCAATTATGTGCTGTTTGTCCTCAAAGAGGCCTACAAGGAGTTCGAGGGGCGGGTTGGGCAGATCAAGAGCCCCAGGGGGACGAAAACGGAATGGATCAAAGCGGCAGTCAACGCCTTCTCAGGCGATTTCACCCTGGCCGATCTTGAGCGCGCCTGCCCGGGTGTGAGTCGGGACATGGTCCGTCGGGTTCTACGAGAGCTGCAACGGGTAAAAGCAGTAGAGTGCCTGGGACGAGGCCCGGGCGCCACATGGCGGAGAAGGGGTAATATCCTTAAAAGAGGGTAAAAATAAGGGTAATATGCCACCTGATTCTGAAACGATCACGGCGTAAGAAGACAGAGGCAATGTGCAAAAAATGCACATTGCGTTAGGCAATTGTTGCAAAATATACAACAGTTCGAATCAAGCAACTATTTCCAAAATGGAAGCAGTTCAAAAAGTTCTAATGCGAAAGAACTAATGGTCCGGCTGATCATGAACCTGTTGACGGAAGAAGCGCCATGACCAGCGTGAATACTGATGTGGCAATGCAAGACCTGACCCTCATGGGTGTGCGAGGTCCCGTAGGGGCGGGTTTCAAACCCGTCCCCAGGATGACCGGTTTGGTAGGGGCGATTCATGAATCGCCCATCTGTAGTGGATGAGACCGTGGAGGATGCCATGGCGGAGAAGAACATCATCGCAGTCGTCGGGGCAACCGGCGCGCAGGGCGGCGGCCTGGTCCGCGCCATTCTCAACGACACCAGCGGCCGCTTCACCGCGCGCGCGCTGACCAGAAACCCCGCGTCCGACAACGCCCGGGCGCTGGCCACGCTGGGCGCCGAGGTGGTCGCCGTTGATATCGATAACGAAGCCAGCCTGAAGAAGGCCTTCGCCGGCGCCTGGGGCGCCTTCTGCGTCACCTTCTTCTGGGCCCATTTCAAGCCCGAGCAAGAGATTGCCGAAGCCGCCGCCATGGCCCGGGCGGCCAAAGCGGCCGGCCTGCAGCATGCCATCTGGTCCACGCTGGAAGACACGCGCAGGTGGGTGCCCTTGACCGACAACCGGATGCCCACGCTCGGGGGCAAATACAAAGTGCCCCACTTCGACGGCAAAGGGGAGGCCGATCAACTCTTCGCCCAGGTCGGCGTGCCGACCACCTGCCTGCTGACCTCCTTCTACTGGGACAACTTCATCCACTTTGGCATGGGACCCAAGAAGGGGCCGGATGGTCAGCTTGCGATCACCTTTCCCATGGGCGATAAAAAGCTGCCCGGCATCGCCGCCGAGGATATCGGCGGATGCGCCCTGGGCATCTTCAAGCAGGGCAAGGAGTTGATCGGCAAGACCGTCGGCATCGCTGGCGACCACCTGACCGGCGCGCAGATGGCCGCCGCCTTCACCACGGCGCTGGGCAAAGAAGTGCGCTACAACGACGTGCCGGCAGAGATTTATCGCAAATTCGGCTTTCCGGGGGCGGATGATCTGGGCAACATGTTCCAGTTCAAGCGGGATTTTAACGACGTTTTCTGCGGCGCGCGCGACCTGAAATTTTCCCGCTCGCTGCACCCCGCGCTGCAGACGTTTGATCAGTGGCTGGCCAGGAATAAACACCGCATCCCGCTGGGGTAGTGGAATCGGGATCGGCGTCCGATGCACTGCACCATTCAGGATGGCCAGATGTTGATATGTTGTAGGGGCGATTCATGAATCGCTCTCCCTCTCCCCTGGCGGGAGAGGGGAGGGTGAGGGGGGAAGAAAATTCCCAAATGACCCGACTCGAAGACCTCAAACCCAACGCCGCTATTCGCGGCATCTTGCCGGACTCCCTGGTTACGGTCGTCAGTGTACAGTGGTTCGGCTCGGAAGCGTTGGAGCTTACCTATAAAACGCCCGCTGGCAAGGTGGCGAACGAGCTGCTATATCGCCACGACGAACCGCGCCTGGAGGTTGTGGAACAGGGGCGTCCCTGGAGTTTCGATGGTGACGGTGCTCAATTTCGCCTCGTATCGGAGGCACATCGCATCCGCCTTGCCTATTTGTTTGATCCGGTGCTCGCCGTACATACTTCCCTCGTTGAGCCGCTACCACATCAGATCACGGCAGTCTACGAGGCCATGCTCCCGCGCCAGCCGCTGCGCTTTCTGCTGGCTGATGATCCCGGCGCAGGGAAGACCATTATGGCGGGGCTTTTCATTAAGGAGTTGATCGCACGCGGCGACTTGCAGCGCTGTCTTGTTGTTTGTCCTGGCAGTCTTGCTGAGCAGTGGCAGGACGAGCTTTACAGACGCTTTCATCTGCCGTTTGAAATCCTGACCAATGACAAGCTTGAGGCCGCACGCACCGGCAATTGGTTCCTTGAGACCAATCTTGTCATTGCCCGGCTCGACAAGCTCTCGCGAAATGAAGACGTGCAGGAGAAATTGAAAACGCCAGATTGCCGATGGGATCTGATCGTTTGCGATGAAGCGCACAAGATGTCCGCAACATTCTTCGGTGGCGAGATCAAATATACCAAACGCTACAGACTGGGCCAGCTCCTGTCGACTCTTACCCGCCACTTTCTCTTGCTGACGGCCACACCGCATAACGGCAAGGAGGAAGATTTTCAGTTGTTCATGGCCTTGCTCGATGGTGATCGATTCGAAGGACGCTTCCGCGATGGTGCCCACGTCGTTGACGTTTCGGATTTGATGCGTCGGATGGTCAAGGAAAACCTCCTGAAGTTCGATGCGACACCGTTGTTTCCTGAGCGCATTGCCTATACCGTTCCGTACAAACTTTCGGATGCCGAGGCACAACTCTATAAGGAAGTGACTGAATACGTACGGGAGGAGTTCAACCGCGCGGAGGCACTACAGAACGACAAGTGCGCAGGCACAGTGGGCTTTGCGCTCACGATTCTCCAGCGCCGACTTGCTTCATCGCCAGAGGCGATTTGCCAGTCCTTGCGCCGTCGGCGTGAGCGATTGGAAAATCAGCTTCGAGAGTTTGAATTACTTCAGCGCGGTGCGGAGGCTGCTCCGATTATTAATGCCGCGATGCCCACGCTCGATGATGAAGATGTCGAAGATTTAGAGGACGCACCTGAAAATGAAGTGACAGCGGCAGAGGAGGAAATACTCGATCAGGCCACCGCAGCACGCACTATTATGGAGTTACAAGGGGAGATTGAAACGCTGAAACGGTTGGAGGTTCTGGCGCTGGCTGTTCGACGCAGCGGTGTGGACAAAAAGTGGCGAGAACTTGCAAGTTTACTGAGTGAGATCTTTACCCCGCCTGCGATCGCGACAAGCGTGACCAGAGAACCAGTGCCGTCCAGCTCCAGTGACATCCCAAAACCCGCCCCGTCCCCACGCCAGAAACTGGTGATCTTCACTGAACACCGTGACACGCTCAATTATTTGGAGCAGCGGATCACGACGCTACTGGGTCGAAAGGAGGCTGTTGTCCATATTCACGGTGGTATGGGACGTGAAGAACGGAAGATAGCCCAGGAGGCATTTATGCATGATCCAGAGGTGCAGGTGTTGGTTGCAACCGACGCAGCGGGTGAAGGCATTAATCTCCAGCGTGCCCACTTGATGATCAATTACGACCTGCCATGGAACCCCAATCGGCTCGAGCAGCGCTTCGGACGCATCCACCGCATTGGCCAGACTGAAGTCTGTCATCTCTGGAACCTCGTGGCTGAGGAAACGCGCGAAGGTGACGTGTACCGTACCTTGCTTGAAAAACTTGAGGAAGTCCGCAAAACGCTCGGCGGTCAAGTGTTCGACGTATTAGGTAAGCTGCAATTCGAAGGTAAGCCACTGCGAGATCTGCTGATTCAAGCCATTCGCTATGGCGAGCTGCCCGAAGTGCGCGGCCGCCTCATGCAGGTGGTGGCGAACGCCTTTGACCATAAGCAACTCCAGGATTTGCTCGAAGAGCGCGCCCTCGCGCACGATGCAATGGACGCAAGTCGTGTGTATCGTATTCGCGAGGGAATGGAGCGGGCTGAAGCCCGCCGCTTGCAGCCGCATTATATTGAATCATTCTTTCTGGAAGCGTTCCAACGCTTGGGAGGTACGGCCAAACAGCGCGAGCCACGCCGTTACGAGATCACCCATGTGCCGGCCCCGGTGCGTAACCGTGATCGGCTGATCGGTATTGGCGAGCCGGTACTGCCGCGCTATGAGCGTATTGTCTTTGAAAAGGCATTGATCGCGCCGCCGGGCGAAACTCTCGCAGCGTTTGTGTGCCCTGGACACCCGCTGCTCGATGCCGCAATTGACCTGACGCTTGAGCGCCATCGTGATCTTCTGCGCCGTGGCACCGTGCTGGTGGACGAGCGCGACTCAGGCACACAGCCGCGCATGCTCTTTTATCTCGAACATGCGATCCAGGATGCCAGCCTGACTCGTGCCGGCGAGCGGCGCGTGGTCTCCAAGCGTATGCTCTATGTGGAGCTTGATGCCGCCGGCAATACGCGCCACCTCCAGTATGCCCCCTACCTTGACTATCGACCACTCAAGGCCAATGAGCCAGGCCTCGAGGCGTTGCTGGTCCGCCCTGAATGTGCTTGGATTAATCGTGATCTTGAACAGAAGGCGCAAAGTCACGCGATTGCGCATGTGGTGCCCGAGCACCTTGCGGAGATACGTTCCCGCAAGATTGAGCTCATCGACAAAACCGAAGCGGCGGTCAAAGATCGATTGACCAAAGAGATCAGCTACTGGGACCATCGTGCCGAGCAGCTCAAACTGCAAGAGCAGGCGGGAAAGCCGAATGCCCGGCTTAACTCAGGAGAGTCCCGGAAGCGTGCGGATGCACTGCAGGCCCGGCTTGAGAAACGGATGGAGGAACTGAAACTGGAGCGGCAACTCTCGCCCCTTCCGCCGGTCGTTCTTGGAGGGTTGCTGGTCATTCCAATGGGCCTGCTGGCATTGATGGCTGGCCGCCCTATGAGACCAGCTGGTTCTTCGCCTGATACGCAAGCCTCGGCCGCACGGGCACGTGCCATCATTATGGAGATCGAGCGCAGTCTCGGTTTTGAGCCGATTGATCGAGAGTATGAGAAATTAGGCTACGATATCGAGAGTCGCGTTCCAGGCACTGGCAAGCTACGTTTTATTGAGGTCAAAGGTCGTGTGTCCGGTGCGGACACGATTACGGTCACAAAGAACGAAATCCTCTACTCGCTGAATAAGCCGGACGATTTTATCCTGGCCATTGTAGAGTTTCTGGAAGGTGACTCTCACCGTACGCACTACCTGCGCCACCCCTTCCAGCGCGAGCCGGACTTCGGGGTGACGAGCGTGAACTATGACTTCACTGAACTATTGGCAAGAGGTGAGCGACCTTCATGATGCGGCTGAATGGTTTCGAGCGAGTCTGTCAGATCTTGTGGGGTTTGCAACAGGAAGAAAGCGTCAGTGGGGGCTAAACAATGATCAAGATCACTGAACAGTCTATCGGACAGCTCTATTCGGAGCACCATGCAAACTACAGTGGAGTACGCAACGATTACTTTGCCCCGCTGTACCTGATGCAGGAGCACGGCATTAATATCGACCGCGCACTGATGCAAACGACCTTTGGTGGGTGCGATTACGGATTTGATGCGTTTCACTTCAATCGTGAGAACCACAATCTCTATCTTTACCAGTTCAAATGGTCGGAGGACGCAGGGAGTTTTAAAGAGTCTTATCGCCGAATGCTTGATGCCGGTATTGATAGGATTTTTGTTGGCTCTAGGCAGGATCAAAAACAGAATCAAGCAGTGCAACAGATCAAATCATGTCTGTTGGAGAACAAGAGAATTATTGAAGGTGTATTTATTCGTTTTGTGTTTCGAGGGGAGCCCAGGGATGCTGAAAATAGTGCCATGCTGGCAAAACTGCAAGAAGATCTGGAGGGCAAGAAGTACTTGATTGACCAATATTTTGGCCGGTCGGTCAATTTTGTCATCGACTACCGCTCGTCTCGCGGTCACGTTGCCGGAATATCAGCAACAACGAAGACGCATCGCTACACGATTGAGTTGGCAGATCCCGTGCAAAAGGCGGGGCCCGATGGCCAAGTTCTCCATGTAGCGTCAGTGAAGTTGTGCCAGCTCAATAGCATGTTCGAAGAAATGGGGCAACGTTTTCTTGATAGGAATATCCGCTCAGGGCTCACGGGTGATGAGGCCCCCAATCGCGCCATCACCAAGACGCTACGAGATATTGTTCTTGATGAGAGACTGCACCCGGCAGTGTTTCTCTTCAATCACAATGGGGTCACGCTATATGCTCAAAACGTGCGACACAATGCCAAAACATTTGAGATTACAGAACCACGTATCCTCAATGGGGCTCAAACGGTGACAACGTTCAATCGCTTCTTAAAAAAATACGCGGATCACCCTAAGCTCAAGGGGAATCGACCACAACTCGAGTCCATCGAGGTGCCTTGCCGCATTCTGACGAATGCCACCGATGATTTCGTGATCTCCGTGACCGTCAACAACAATCGACAGAACCCTGTAAAACCATGGGCTCTACGCGCAAATGATCAGATCCAATTGGAGCTCGAAGACAAGTTTCGCAACGAGCTTCATATCTTCTACGAACGCCAACAGAATGCCTTTCATAATCTCAGCGACGAGGATCTGGAACGCATGGAGATCGAGCAACAAAAAGCGATCGAACTGCGTCGCCTAGCAGTGACCTTCTTGATTTCCGATGGGGAGATTGACCGAGCGGCTCGTCTACCGGAAGTGTTCGAAGATGACAAATCCTATGCACGGCTATTTAGTCCTTCGCGCCTTAACGTCGACTCTGGCGACATTCTTCTTTGTTATAAAGTTCAATTTCGCATTCGGAGGATTGTACACGAGATCATGGAGCGGAGCGTCACTAAGTACTCCTTCGCACAGCGCGCACGAAATTTGATTTGGGCACTGATCTACCAAGGCATGCGAAATGATCAGGCGTACAAAGATGAGCGCGAGAAATATGGGCATGGTCTTACGATTGAAGCGGGTTTCAGTAAGTGGATGCGGGATATTGCGTCAAGACGTGTCCGTCACCTTTTGAGTGATTTGTATCAGAATCACGAGTACGAGGCCAAGCTTCGCGAAGGTCGTCTTGATTTTCTTCGGACGAAGGGAGTTTTCGATTTCACTATGGAAAGGGCACGTAAGCGCTGGAGGTGGAGCCACTTGAAGTTAAAAGGTTAGAGCAAATGAATGTGCGATGCTAACTTGATGCTGGATAACAACTAGGCGGCCAAACGGACACAAGGTAATGGCGATAAAGAAAAAGCTTATCGAAGTTGCCCTGCCGCTGGAGGCGATTAATAAGGCCTCGGCGAGGGAGAAGTCGATTCGCCATGGGCATCCAAGCACGCTGCATCTCTGGTGGGCGCGGCGGCCGTTGGCGGCGGCGCGGGCGGTGATCTTCGCGCAGATGGTGGACGACCCATCGGCGCACCCGGATTTGTTTCCGACCGAGAAGAAGCAGGAGAAGGAGCGCCAGCGACTCTTCCGCATCATCGAGGATATGGTGCTGTGGGAGAACACCACCAATGAAAAGGTGCTGCAGGCGGCACGCGATGAAATCTGGCAGAGCTGGCGGCGAGCTTGTGCAGAGAACGTCGATCACCCGAGAGCCAAGGATCTGTTCGACCGCAAGAAGCTGCCTGCCTTCCACGACCCGTTTGCCGGTGGTGGGGCGCTGCCGCTGGAGGCGCAGCGGCTCGGGCTGGAGAGTTATGCCAGCGATCTAAACCCGGTAGCAGTCTTGATCAATAAGGCGATGATCGAGATCCCGCCGAAGTTCGCGGGCAAGCCGCCGGTGAACCCCGAAGCGCGTAAGGAGAAGACGCTTCTTCAAAAGGAATGGCGCGGCGCACAGGGACTTGCCGAGGACGTGCGGTACTATGGCCAGTGGATGCGCGACGAGGCCGAGAAGCGCATTGGTCACCTCTACCCCAAGATGAAGGTCACCAAGGAGATAGTGAAGGAGCGCCCGGACCTGAAACAGTACGAAGGAAAGGAACTCACCGTCATTGCCTGGTTGTGGGCGCGGACAGTGAAGAGCCCGAACCCGGCGTTTGCGAAGGTAGATGTTCCGCTCGCCTCCACCTTCGTGCTTTCCACCAAGGTGGGAAAGGAGGCCTATGTCGACCCCGTGATAGAGGGCGACAGTTACCGCTTCACGGTAAAAGTGGGCAAGCCGAAGGATGTGGATGCGGCGAAAATCGGAACGTCAGCTGGCAAGCGAGCCGCCTTCAAGTGCTTGCTGTCAGGAACACCACTTCCCTACGACTACATCCGCGCTGAAGGGCAAGCTGGACGCATCGGCACACGTTTAATGGCAATGGTTGGTGTGGGTAATCGGGGGAGGGTCTACTTAGCTCCAACCGAGGAAATGGAGGCTCTCGCGCTAAATGTTCATCCTGAGTGGAAGCCAGATTGTGAGATGCCAAAAAAGCATCGAAACTTCCAGCCACCGGGGTATGGCTTGAATAACATAGGTGATCTGTTCACCTCTCGCCAGCTTGTAGCACTAACGACCTTCTCTGACTTGGTGAGTGAAGTGCATCAGCGCGTAGAAAGTCATGCGATCAAAGCCGGTTTATCAAACGATGGAAACGCGCTTGAAAAAGGCGGCAGCGGTGCTATGGGCTATGCCGATGCAGTAGGAGTGTATTTGGCGTTTGCAATCGATCGGATGGCAATGACGGGCAACAGTCTTGTCCGTTGGAACAACGTCGGCGAGAAAGCTCAGCATTGTTTTGGTCGGCAAGCATTGCCGATGCTGTGGGACTTCGCGGAGCCAAATTTTCTTGCGACCTCGACGGGAAGCTTTGATTCCGCTGTCTTTTACTCGTGTGACCCACTAATCTGGATGCGGCCGCTGACATCAGGAACGAGCAAACAAGACGACGCAGCGACCCAAATCAGTTCGATCGCAAAGGTCATCTCCACTGATCCACCATACTATGACAATATTTGCTATGCTGATTTGTCTGATTTTTTCTATGTCTGGCTGCGTCGATCACTAAAGCCGTTCTTCCCTGCTCTTTTCACTACGCTTGCCGTTCCAAAGTCCGAGGAGTTGGTGGCCTCACCAAACCGCCACGGCGGCAGGGAGAAGGCTGAGACTTTCTTCCTTGACGGTATGACTCAGGCGATGCACCGCTTAGCTAATCAAGCTCACTCGGCTTTTCCGGTGACGATCTATTACGCCTTCAAACAGTCAGAAGACGATGGAGATGAGGGTACGACGAATACTGGTTGGGATACCTTTTTGGCAGCCGTAATTGAAGCCGGTTTTGCTATCAGTGGTACGTGGCCACTACGA
>CAZJRH010000280.1:0-3292 GCA_964548215.1 uncultured Nitrospirota bacterium | reverse complement strand
ATGGGTTCGCCGCGCGGCGGGGATGCTGGGGCGCGTTGGCCTGTCGCTGAAGGGGCACGGGAGCGGGCCGCGCGTGGTCGCCTGTCCGGGGACGGAATTTTGCGTCCTGGCGGTGACCAATGCGCAGGGCGCCGCAAAGGAGCTCCTCAAGAGGGTGCAACCGCACGATCCGGATGTCGCCCAACTCCTGCGGGGCGTGTCGATCGCCGTTTCCGGCTGCCCCAATAGCTGCGCCAAACACCAGATTGCCGATATCGGACTGGCCGGGACGATGACGACCGTTGGTGAAGAGCGGCGCTACTCCTATTTGCTCTACCTGGGCGGCCGGATTGAGGGCGAGGTGCGCCTCGGCGACATCGCTCGAAAAGGCATTACGGAGGAGATGGTGGTCCCAACGGTGGAAGCCGTGCTGGCCATTGTCGCCGAGCAGCGGCAGCCGGGCGAGTCATTTCAAGGTGTTGTTGACCGGATCGGCGTCCGGCGGGTCGGCGCATTACTTGAGCAGCGGTTGGCGCCGCTTGCGCCGTGCCCCGCCGAGACGGTGGAAATGGTACCGGATCAGATGCAGGTGACGGCATGAAGATGATTCAGGCGCTGGTTCGGCCGGAGAAGGTGCAAGACGTCATCGACAGTTTGGAAAAGGCGGGCATTCATGCGTTCACCCGGCTGGACGTTTTCGGGCGAGGGCGGCAACGAGGGATTCAGGTGGGGACGATCCGGTATGAAGAGCTGGCCAAGGTGTGGCTGATGGTCGTGGTTGAGGATGAGACGGCCGACCGGACGGTGGAGACGATCAAGATCGCCGCCCGCACCGGCAATCCGGGTGACGGCAAGCTGTTTCTCTCATCTTTGGATGACGTTCGCACCATTCGGACCGGGGCAACCGTCCGGCCATCACCGGCGACGGAGTCGGACTGATGCTGGCGAAGCCGGTGATGCCGCAAGTCCGGGAACATGTCTTGTTTGAGGAAGCGTTGGAACGCGTCCTCGATGCGGCGATGCCGCTCGGCGCGATCGAGCGGCCGCTGTGCGACGCGCCGGGCCGCATGCTGGCCGAGGAGATCGCCGCCACCGAGCCATCGCCCTTCTTTGACCAGTCCGCCGTCGATGGGTATGCCGTGCAAGCCGAAGACGTCAGTGCCGCGTCGCCGGATCATCCGGTGACGTTGACCGTGATCGACGAGGTGGCGGCCGGGGCGGCGCCTTCGCGTGCGCTCTCGCCGGGCGCGGCGATTCGCGTCATGACCGGCGCCCCGCTGCCGCCGGGGACCGATGCCATGATCCCCGTCGAGCAGACGAGGGAGCCGAACGCATGGGCGGTGGAAGTTTGCGCGCCGGCTCGAGCCGGGGATTTTATCCGCCGGATGGGGGAGGATGTGCAGCCGGGGATGATCCTTATTTCGACGGGAACACGGCTGTCGCCGGCCCACATCGGGCTGCTGGCCGCGCAGGGGCGGACCTCGGTGCGACTCTTCCGCCAACCGGCCGTCGCGCTGCTGTCAACCGGAAACGAGTTGGTTGGGGAAGCCGGCAACGGCCATCCTGGCCCGACGACTCGGATCCGCGATGCGAACGGCCCCATGCTGGCGGCGTTGATCGCCGGGCTCGGCTGCCCGGTCATCAATCTGGGCGTGGCCGTCGATGATGCCTCGGCGATCCGGGCCAAGCTCCGCGCCGCGTTTTCGGCGGATGTGGTCGTGACGACCGGCGGGGTGTCCGCCGGCCGGCATGATCACGTGATCGCCGCCGCGGAGGCGTGCGGTGTCGAGTGGCTGTTCCGGAAGGTTCGCATCAAGCCGGGCATGCCGCTCGTCGCGGGGCGTCGCGGTCGCCAACTGTTTTTTGGATTGCCCGGCAACCCGGTGTCGGCGCTGGTGACGTGCATCCAGTTTGTCCGGCCGGCCCTGCTGAAGATGATGGGCGCGCAAAATCCCCTGGAGCGCGTTGTCGTGCCGGCCGTGCTGGAGCACGCGATTGCCAAGGGAGATCGAAAGCGCCACTTCCATCGGGTCATTGTTGAACGTCACCGCGATGGGTATATCGTGCGATCGAGCGGCGGGCAGGGATCGCACATGGTGGCGTCGCTGGCCCGGGCAAACGGGCTGATGGTCATCCCGGAGGAGAGCGGCGGCGTCGAGGCGGGTCAACTGGTTGATGTGGAGTTGCTCTGATGCGGAAGCCGCTCGTCGTTGCCATCGTCACCGTGAGCGACCGGACCGCCCGTGGCGAACGGGCCGATCTGAGCGGCCCCGTTCTGATTGAGCTTGTCGAGCGACGGCTCGGCCGGGTCATTCAAACGGCCGTTGTTCCGGACGAGCAACCGGCGATCCAGGCTGAATTGGAGCGGTTGGTCGGGTTTGGGGGAGTCGATTTGGTCCTGACCACCGGCGGCACCGGGGTCTCTCCTCGCGATGTGACGCCGGAGGCCACGCGCGAGGTGATCGAGCGTGAGGTGCCCGGTGTTGCGGAATTGATGCGGCTGGAAGGGTTGCGCCGCACGCCGCTGGCGATGATCTCACGGGCGGTTTGCGGCATCCGGGGGCGGAGCGTGATCCTCAATCTGCCCGGCAGCCCAACGGGCGCGGTGGAGAGTCTGGAGGCCGTCCTGCCGCTCCTGACACATTTGATTGAAAAGGTTCAGGGTGATTCGACCGACTGCGGACAAAAAATTGGGACACGTCCCATTTTCACGGCCACGAGTGATCCTTTGTTAAACGGTGAGAATGAATGAAAATGGGACGTGTCCCTACTTTTGGCGGGCTCCGCATGATCGACGTTGGGCGTAAACCCGTCACCGCCCGGACGGCCACGGCCGTGGGCCGGATCGCTCTGCAGCGTACTACGCTCCACGCGATTCGACGAGGAACAATGAAAAAGGGCGACGTGCTGGCGGCGGCCCGGCTGGCGGCGGTTATGGGCGCGAAGCGCACGGCCGATCTGATCCCGCTCTGCCATCCGCTACCGCTGGACGGCGTGGATGTCCGCATTGAGGAAGAACGCGGGGGGCGCGACGCTCCCTGTGTGCTGCGCGTGACCGTGACGGTGAAGACGGCGGCGAAGACGGGGGTGGAGATGGAGGCGTTGACCGGCGTTTGCGCCGCGCTCCTGACGATCTACGATATGAGCAAGGCGCTCGATCGTACGATGGTGATCGGCGGCGTCGGTCTGACGGGCAAACGGGGGGGCCGATCAGGCGACGTGCGCCGCGCGCCCTCGGCCATTCTCAAGGCGATCGCATGGTAACGGTGCTGTTCTTCGGCGCGCTACGCGAGCGGGCCGGCCTGGCTGCTGA
>CAZJRH010000279.1:0-1775 GCA_964548215.1 uncultured Nitrospirota bacterium | reverse complement strand
CCGGACCGGCTCCACACGCGCGACGAGGGCCAACTCCTCGACCGGCTCCTGGCCGGCCTTGCCCCCGACTATCGCATGGTGCTGGTCCTGCGTGAAATCCAGGGTCTGAGCTACGAGGAAATCGCCCGCACGTTGCACTGTTCGCTCGACAGCGTCAAAGCCCGTCTGCGCCGGGCTCGACGGGAATTGGAGGAACTGGCGCGACACTTTTTGAAGCCTGGAGACGTCTAATGCCTATGGATCACGACCGCCTGAAAGACCGTCTGTGGCTGCTCTACGATGGCGAGCTTGGGGAGCCGGAGCGGCGCGAGGTGCTGGCCCATCTGGAGTCCTGCCCCGAGTGCCGGGAAACGTCCGCCCGCTGGGGGCGGATTGCCGGCGCCTTGCTGCCCCCCCCGCAGGTTCAACCGTCGGAGCAGTTTGTGCAACGGGTCATGGCCCGCGTGGAAGAAGCGCAGACCGAACCCGTCTGGATCGGCGCCTGGAGGCTGCGCTGGCTGATGCCCGCCCTGGGCGCCGGCCTGGCCGCCACCCTGCTCGTCTTCAATCTGACCAGCTCGCCCGATGCGCCCCTCTCCACCGACGGCTTGCTGCTGGCCGACGCGACCGGCGCGCAGGCGAACGGGCGCGTGTCCGATGGCGGGCCACAGGAGGACGACCTGACCGCCCTCCTCTGGGAGGAATAATGCGACCCAAATGGAAACAGGTTGTGGTCTCGTTCCTGATCGGGGCGCTGATCGGCGCGACCGTCGGCTGGGGCGGCACACAATGGATCATGCACCAGCGGGCGAAGCAGGATCCCTACGAGCGGTTGCTCGATCGGTTCAACACCCGCCTGGACTTGACCGAAGCGCAGCGCATCGAAGTCGCCCGCATCCTTGACGTGAATCGGGAGAGCATCAAAACTCTGCGCGCGGAAGTGGGGCCGCGCTTTAAGGGAATCCGCGCCGCCACCCAGCAGGAGATCCGCGAACAGCTCACGCCCGAACAGCAGCAAACCTTCGACACCATGCAGGAAGAATGGGATACCCTCAGGAAAAAACGCCGGTGACGAGGACGGTCGGTAGTGGGTCAGTTTCATGGTTTCAGCGGTGCAAAAATGGGGACACGTCCCAATTATCGTTCTTAACGCGCAGCAACGAGGAGAATTGGGACGTGTCCCTATTTTTGAAACATGCCCATGTGAAACTGACCCACTACCGGACGGTCTCATGGCTTGCGCTGGCGCTCTTCCTGCTGGCATGGCCGCCGCCGATCGCGGGCGCCGAACCGCTGACATGGGATGATTGTGTGCGCGAAGCGGCGGCGAACAATCCCGACCTGGCCGCGGCGCGCGAGACGGTGCGTGTGGCCAGCTTGCGGCACCGGATCGGCTACAGCACGTTTTACCCGCAACTGTCCCTTGATGCCGAGCAGTCCATAACCCGTCACGGAAACTCGGAGCTTTCCGAGGGGGCGGGCGGCAACGTGGGTCTGTCATTGCGGCAAAGCCTGTTTTCAGGCTTCCGCAACCAGGCGGCCGTGCGCCGCGCATCGGCCGGCGTGGAATTTGCGGAAGCGAATTTATTGGCGGTGAAAACCGAATTGGGTTTTGACCTCAAGTCAGCCTTCACGGACATTCTTTTCTCGCAGGAGCAGATCAAATTGACCGGGGCGATCGCCGAACGGCGCAAGCAAAATGTGCGGCTGGTCCAGTTGCGTTACGATGCCGGACGGGAACACCAGGGCTCCCTGCTCCGCAGCCAGGCCTCGTTGCAGCAGGCGGCATTCGAGGT
>CAZJRH010000278.1:0-4628 GCA_964548215.1 uncultured Nitrospirota bacterium | reverse complement strand
GCGGCTCCGGCATTTCTTCCGATATGTAATCGACCATCGTCCCCCAGTTTCTCTCGGAGATCGACGGCGTGGAGCGTTTACGCAACGTGATCGTCATCGGCGCCAGCAACCGCCCGGACCTGATCGATCCCGCCATCCTGCGTCCGGGCCGGCTGGACGTCAAAATCCGGATCGACCGGCCCAACGAGCAGGCCGCGCACGAGATTTTCGGCAAATATCTGACCAACGGCCTGCCGATTCACGCCGACGAGCTCAAGCAGGAGGGCGGCGACGCCGAGGCGGTCGTCCGGCGGCTGATCAATCTCGTTGTGGAGGAGATGTACAGTCAAAAGGATGAGAATCGTTTTCTTGAGGTAACGTATGCGAACGGCGAGCGGGAGCTGCTCTATTTCCGAGATTTCGCCAGTGGCGCGCTGATCGACGGCATCGTCGCCCGCGCGAAAAAATACGCCATCAAGCGTCTGATCGGGACCGGCGAACGGGGCCTGAAGACGGACGACCTGCTGCGGGCGGTGCGCGACGAGTTTCACGAGCATGAGGACCTGCCCAACACGACCAACCCGGACGATTGGGCCAAGATTGCCGGGCGCAAGAGCGAAAAAATCATTCACGTCCGCACGGTGAGTGGGCGGGCCACCGAATCGCACAAGATCGAAACGATCACGCCAGGCCATTACCTATGAGCCTCCTGATGTTCGGCACCGAGACGGAATTCGGCGTCGCGGCCCGGGATCCCATGGCCTCGGACCCGGTGTCGAGCGCCATCCTCCTGATCAACAGCTATCCCCATCTGCCCGCCGGGCACGCCCTGTGGGATTACGAGAACGAGAATCCGCTCAAGGACGTCCGAGGGTTCGAGGTGGAGGGCGAGCGCGAGCGGCCGGGTCCCGAGTACAACCGGCTGCTCAACAAACTGCTGGCCAACGGCGCGCGGCTCTACGTGGACGGGGCGCACCCCGAGTATTCCACGCCGGAGTGCACGACGCCGCGCGACATCGTCCGGTACGAGAAGGCCGGCGAACGGGCCATGGATCTGTGCCGGGAGATCGCCGGCCGCCTGAAGGGCATGTCGGACCGCTTCATCATTTATAAGAATAATACCGATGGCAAGGGCAACAGCTACGGCTATCATGAGAATTACCTGATTGCCCGCTCGGTGCCGTTCGAGCGGCTGGTCGACCACATGACGCCCTTCTTCGTGACCCGGCAGGTCTACGCCGGCACGGGCAAGGTCGGCGCCGAACCCCGGCGCGCCGACGTCGCCTATCAGGTGTCGCAGCGCGCCGACTTTTTCGAGGTGCTGGTCGATCTGAACACCATGGTGAAGCGGCCGATCATCAACACCCGCGACGAGCCGCACGCCGACCCGGACAAATACCGCCGGTTCCACGTCATCGTGGGCGACGCGACGATGTCGGAATACAGCACGTATCTGAAGGTCGGCGCGACGGCGCTGGTCCTCAGGCTGCTCGAGGCCGGGGGAACGGTCTCCGGCGTGCAGCTCGAGGATCCGGTTGGCGCCATCAAGGCGATTTCGCGCGACCCCTCGTTGAAATGCCGCGTGAAGCTCAAGGGCGGCGGCACGGCGACCGCCGTGGAAATTCAGCAGCGCTACTGCGAGGCCGTGGCCGGGCTGCGCGACGCGCCGCCGTGGGCGGCGGACGTGGTGCAGCAATGGGGGAGCACGCTGGCCGACCTGGCCCAGGAGCCCCGGCGCTTGGCCCGCCGGCTCGATTGGGTGACCAAGCTGCAGCTCATGGAGTCCTACATGGCCAAGAAGGGGGTCGGCTGGGATGATCCCCGCGTCGCCATGATGGACCTGCAGTATCATGATCTCCGGTTGGACCGCGGACTCTATTACAAACTGGTGCGGGACGGTTTTGTGGACTGTTTGTTGACCGAGGATGAGATTGTTTCGGCGGCGGAGCATCCGCCGGCGGGCACCCGGGCCTATTTCCGGTCGGCCTGCCTGAAGAAATTTCCCAAGGAGATGTTTGCGGCCAGCTGGAGCTCGGTGTTGTTCGATGTCGGCGGCGGGGTGGTGAAGCGGATCCCCTTGCTGGAGCCGTTGAGAGGCACGGAAGAGCTGACGGGCGCGCTGATACGAAATTCCGATTCGGTCGAGCAATTGCTCGGCGCGCTCACCGAGCACGGGGGGTGATGGCCGATGGCGCATCAGGAGAAAAAGCGGGAAAAACGCCGCGAACCCGAACGGGAGCGCAAGGAGGAAGCGGCGGCCGCCAACCCGGACGTGGTGGAAAAAGGGAAGACGCTGAAGAAGGACATGGACGATCTGCTCGATGAGATCGACGACGTGCTGGAGGAGAACGCGGAGGAATTCGTGAAAAATTACGTGCAAAAGGGCGGCCAGTGAACATGCCCCTCTTTCCGGGAAACGATCCCGGTTCCAGCTTCTCCGACTTCCTGCGGGCCTCTCAGCAGCCGTCTCCGCTGGCTCCCGCCGCCTTGCCGTCTCATCACGCCTCAGTGACCGGGCCCGAGGGGCTGTCATCGTGGACCCAAGTGCCGCACGGCACGACCATTCTGGCGCTCTGCTTCAACGGCGGCGCGCTGGTGGCGGGCGATCGCATGGCCACCGAAGGCTACCAGGTCGCCGACCGCCGCATTGAAAAAGTCTTCAAAGCCGACGACTACTCCGCCATCGCCATTGCCGGCGCTGCCGGCCCGTGCGTCGAACTGGCCCGCCTCTTTCGGGTCGAGCTGGAGCACTACGAGAAATTGGAAGGCGCCCAGCTCTCCCTGGAGGGCAAGGCGAACAAGCTGGCGCAAATGGTGCGGGCCAACCTGCCCTTCGCCATGCAGGGCCTGATCGTGCTCCCGCTCTTTGCCGGCTTCGATTTTCAGCGCGGGCAGGGCCGGATTTTCAAATATGACGTTGCCGGCGGACGGTATGAAGAGGCCGATTATCATGCCACGGGCTCCGGCGGCAAGGACGCCCGCACGACCATGAAGAAACTCTACCGCCCGGGTCTCGATCGCGACGCCGCGCTGGCCATTGCGCTGGAGGCGCTCTACGACGCGGCGGAGGAGGACGTGGCGACGGCGGGCCCCGATATGGTGCGGAACATTTTCCCGACCGTCAAGGTCATCGGCCAGACGGGCCTGACCGATATCGACGAGGACGCGATTCGCGCGACCATGACCCGATTGATCGAACAACGGCGGCGAGGCTGACGATGGTGATGCCCTTCTACGTGCCGCCCCAGCAGATGATGCAGGACAAGGCGGAGTACGCCAAGGCGGGGATCGCCAAGGGTCGTTCCACCATTACCATGGAATATCGCGACGGGATCGTGCTGGTCGCCGACAATCCGAGCCTGTCCATTTACAAGATTTCCGAGGTGTACGACCGGATCGCCTTCGCCGGCGCGGGCAAGTACAGCGAATTCGAGAATCTCCGGAAGGCGGGCATCCGCCACGCGGATCTGAAGGGCTACATGTACAGCCGCGAGGACGTGACGGCCAAGTCGCTGGCCAACGCCTATTCCCAGGTGCTGGGCACGATCTTCAGCCAGGAGGTGAAACCGCTCGAGGTGGAGATCTTCGTGGTGGAGGTCGGGTTGAACGACCAGCCCAGCCAGCTCTACCGGATCAGTTTCGACGGCAGCATTTACGACGACGTGGGTTTTGCGGTGATCGGCGGGCGTTCGGAGGCCATTCAACTGGCCGTCAAGAGCCGCTATCGCGGCGATGTCCCCCTGGAGACGGCCGTGGGCTGGTGCGTGGAGTCGCTCGAGCAGGGGGGCAACCTGAAGATTCCCGTCGATGCACTCGAAGTGGCGGTGCTGGACCGCCAGCGGGCCGGCCGGCTGTTTCGCCGGGTGGCCAAGCCCGAACTGGAACGGTTGTTGCCGGGAACATCAGCGTAGGTCGGGGACTCGGCGCATGCGTGCCCTGACCACCTCCACCGCCCATACGCACCTCAGCACTCTTCGATTGAAGCGAGACGACAGATGCGGTCGCGCATTTTCGGACTGGAAAACGAATACGGGCTGATTTTCTTTCCGAACGGCCGGGTCTATCTCCCGATGGAGAAGATCCTCGGCTACATCTTCGAAGGACTGATTCCCAACAGCTGGCCCTCCAACGCCTTCCTGGTCAACGGCGCGCGCTTTTACCAGGACACCGGCTGCCATCCGGAATATTCGACGCCCGAGTGCGACAACCTGCGCGATCTGGTGACCCACGACAAGGCTGGCGAGCGTCTGCTGGAAGCCTGCCTGCCGGTCGCCGAGCGGCGGCTCAAGGACGAGGGGCTGAGCGGCACGATCTACATTTTCAAGAACAACACCGATTCGATGGGCAACACCTACGGCTGCCATGAAAATTATCTGATGCGCCGGGAACTCGATTTCTGGCGGGTGACCGAGCAATTGATTCCGTTCTTCGTCACGCGGCAGATCTTCACGGGCGCGGGCAAGGTGAGCAAGATCGCGGGTAAGGCGCACTATTTTATCTCGCAGCGCGCCCAGCACATCCACGAAAAAACCTCCTCGTCCACGACCTCGTCGCGGAGTATCATCAACACCCGGGACGAGCCGCACGCCGACGCCGAGAAATACCGGCGTTTACACATCATCGTCGGCGATTCCAACATGTCGGAATGG
>CAZJRH010000277.1:0-2557 GCA_964548215.1 uncultured Nitrospirota bacterium | reverse complement strand
CGAGATTTTGCGCCTCAGCACTTGAACGTTACCAGGATAAGCATACCCGTTTTAGTGGGCTATTTGCGCAGCAAGGGTCGAGATGCAGAACAAAAAATTGTGCAAACTGCGTTTCTTAACTTCGGGCACACTCTCGTTCTCACAGGGGATCGGGTAGACAAGTCTGAGGCCGAAATCCTGGCAGTCGCTGGCACACTGAGCTTGAATGAACTCAGGGAGTGCGGCTATGCGAGTTTACTCTATAGCGAACTGCGGTCTGGTTATGCACACGAATATCGTCCTGGTGAAAGGGCTGATTCTACGCCCATGACAAGCGATCCGAATGCCACTGTGAGTTACGTTAATTGGGTAAACGACCCCGACCGGCACATACACTTTCACATCAATTGGATTTCGGAATTGGCCCTGTCGATAGCCACAGCCGTAGATGCCGAATCAGTCACTTTACCCAGGCCAGCGCCTTCGCAATGGTGGGTAAACGGTTAGCCCCTGCCCTAACCGAAAACCCACCTGCTGCTAATGGGTCGCTAACGTACCCCGCAAACCGCCCAGAAACAGCGCGAGAGGCCGAGCGTAAAGTTTCCGTTTGCCGCGGGGATGATTGCCGGTAAACTGTGTCAAGCTTGACTCCCTTCTCCGGCTCTGGCATAGTGCTGACGTTCCGGGCGAATGTCTCCCTGGAAGACCTAGATACCGCGCCGATTCAACAGTTTCCTCACCGGCGTTAATTCCCGATACGAAGGAGTGACCATGGCCGGGAAGTCCCGTTGGAAGATTGAAGCGACCAGCCGCGCTCAAGCCGCGCTTGCGAAGACAAAAGAGCTGTTGCAACGCGAGCAGAAAATCGCGCAGTTGACCGAGCCCGAGCAGGCGGCCTGGCACTATTTGATCCGCGCCTATCCGGAGCGCGGCCGGGCGGCCTATGCCGAGGAAATTCACGCGGCGCTCGACTGGTCCGACCCCAAAGCGGCCGAGCAGGCCATCGCGCGGTTGGAGGCGATGGATCTGCTGGTGCTGCAAGGCGCACTGATCGCCTGCGTGTATCCCTATTCCGTCAATCCCACGCTGCACGAGGTCCATTTTCCCAGCATGTCGCAATGGCAGCCGGTCTACGCGTCGAGCGCGATCGACGCCCTGGGGGTTTCATCGGTGATCGCTCAGGACGTGCAGGTCGAATCCCGGTGTGCCTATTGCGACGCGCCGATCCATGTGGAACTAAACGGCGGCAATTTGGTCGAGGCCAAGCCCGACACGATGAAGCTCTGGGTGGGTGGCCAGCTTCCCGCCGACGCCGCCCACGCGGCGACCGCCTTTTGCGCGGCGGCAATCTTTGCCTGCTCCGATCAGCATTTGGCGGCCTGGCGCGGCCGCGAGGGCAAACGGGAAGGCTACGTGCTGACGCTCGGCGAGGCCGCGTTTGTCGCCAAGGGTTTGTACACCGGGTTGTTGCCACCAGCGAGTCCAACCTCGTAATTTTCGCGTTGTGGGCCCGGGGTCAGTTCTCCGGCTCGGACTCGTCTGCGCTTACGGTCCCCTGCCTACCGGCAGGCAGGTCGACGGTCCTTGGGTCTCAGCCGCCTCCATTTATTGAAGCCATTGAGGGAGGTGGCCTCCCTGCCTGCCGGCAGGCAGGCGACACAGCCGGATCACCGACCCCGGCCCCGCAACGCCTTACGCCCTTGACTTCCTTTATTAAGAGAAGGGAAAATGAAGTGCCTGACGCTCTGATCTCGTGGTCAGAGCGTCTTTTCACGTTGTAAGGAGCGGGACACCGGCATGCCTAATATCGTGGTCGTGGGAACTCAGTGGGGCGACGAGGGGAAGGGGAAGATCGTCGACCTCTTGTCCGAGCGGGTGGACTATGTCGCCCGCTATCAGGGCGGCCACAACGCCGGCCATACGGTCATTCATAACGGCGAAGTCTGCGTCCTGCACCTGATTCCCTCCGGCATCTTTCGGCGCGGGACCATCTGCGTGATCGGCAACGGGGTGGTCGTGGATCCGGCCGCGCTGCTGAGCGAGATCGCCGGGCTGGAGCGGCGGGGCGTGATGGTCAAGGACGCGCTCTATCTGAGCGACCGGGCGCAACTGATTCTGCCCTATCATCGGGCGATCGAGCGCGAAAGCGAGAAGCAAAAAGGGGCGCGCAAGATCGGCACCACCGGCCGAGGCATCGGGCCGGCCTATGCCGACAAGGTCGCCCGCATCGGTATTCGCGTGGCCGACCTGCTGGAACCGAAGATCTTCCGGGAGCGGCTGGCGGCCAATATCGAGGAGATGAACGAATTTCTCCGGCGAATCTTCAACGTCAAGGGATTCGAGCTGGATCCGGTTTATAAGGAATATTGCGGCTATGCCGAGCGGCTGCGGCCGCTGGTGGCCGACACGGCGGCGCTGCTCAATGAGGCGATCGACCGAGGCAAGTCGGTGCTCTTCGAGGGAGCGCAGGGCACCAACCTGGACGTCGATTTCGGTACCTATCCCTACGTGACCTCCTCCTCATCGGCCGCCGGCGGCGCCTGCACCGGCACCGGCGTGGGGCCGACGAAGATCGACG
>CAZJRH010000276.1:0-3753 GCA_964548215.1 uncultured Nitrospirota bacterium | reverse complement strand
CCCACCGCCGTCACGGGCAGCATCGGCGTCATCATGGTGCAGGCCAACATCGCGGGGCTCTTGGACAAGATCGGCGTGCAAACCACCGAGATCAAATCGGCCGAGAAAAAATTCATGGGGTCGCCCTTCCGGCCGCTGACGCCCGAGGAACGGAAAATCTTTCAGGGTGTCATCGACAGCATGTACCAGCAATTCCTCTCGGTCGTCGCCAAGGGCCGGCCGAATCTGCCGCAGGCGGAACTGCTGGCCGCCGCCGACGGACGGATCTACACGGCCGAGCAGGCGAAAGCGCTGGGGCTGATCGATGAGATCGGCTATTTGTCCGACGCCGTCGCCGCGGCGAAGCAGGCCGCGAAACTGGACGACGCCAAGATCGTCATCTATCACCAGGCGAACGACTACAAGGGCACGATTTATTCTATTGGGAAGGCGGGGGGCGTCGAGATCAACCTGGGCGCGCTGGCCGCCTTCACCTCGCCCCGGTTCATGTATCTCTGGTCGCCGTAGTAACGCGGTTGCAGCCGCCGGCATGGCAATGGTAAGGTAGGCGCTCGCTCAAACGACCACACGCTGTTCGATTGCTTTCATACGGTCCGGTCCCATCGTCTAGCCTGGCCTAGGACGCCACCCTCTCAAGGTGGAGACACGGGTTCGAATCCCGTTGGGACCACCAACTACAATGCGCGTGTTACCTAGTACCGGGATTCGTCATGATGGGTGGCCTGCGGCGCTGGTGCATGGTCGAATCCCGTTGGGACCATAAAATTTCCCGCCAGGGAAATTTTCCCTATTTTCCATTCTCCACCCACCATTTTCAGCTTTGGCAGTAAATCTGGGGAATGGAGAATAGAAAATGGAGAATAGGGTTAAGAACGGTATCGCTCCGGCTCAATCCACTTCCGAAACACCCACAGGAACACCGGCAACAACAGGCCCGCAACCCCGATCGAGAGCAGCGCGATCATTTCATTCCACGGCGCGAGAGGATCGAGAATGGTCTCTTTCGGATCTTCAGGGTCATAATAGACATCGATTTCCCGTCCGGCGGGATATTGCGCCGCCACGGCTTCACTGGGAGCCTTCCATGAGCCCCACCGGATCTCGCCATACCGGACGCGCGCAATGCAAAATCGATCGGCCTGGTTGTCAGGATAGAAACCGCAGATTTCCGGCCGCCAAGTGGTCGTCGTCCCCATCTTGCCGACCCGACCCAACACCGGCCTGACGTAGGAGGTGGTGATCACCCCCTTGCGCGACGGCCAATGCTTGGCCGCCGCCATTTTGGACATCTCAATGGGAACCGCCACTACCGTGACCAACCCCACAGCGATTCCCAGCAAGAGGAGCGCTCTGATGATTTTCCCCAACATGCTGTCTATAATAATGTGGCCCGGCAGGCTGTCAAGGTGGCCGTCGACGGCGGCCCCGGCTTGCAACCGGGCGATCTGCAACGATAGACTTCCAACAACGTTCACACCGAGGTCCGTCATGAAAAATATCGTCTGGTTGTTTGTTGCGCTTCTTGCCGCGGCCGCTCCCGCCCACGCCGCAGTGGTCGGGAAAGAGGTCGACTACCGCGCCGGCGAGACCGAATTGAAGGGGTTTCTGGCCTATGACGACAACCGTCCGGGCAAACGGCCCGGCGTGCTCGTGGTGCATGAGTGGTGGGGGTTGAATGATTACGCGCGAAAGCGGGCGACGATGCTGGCGGAGCTGGGCTACACCGCCCTGGCCGTCGACATGTACGGCAACGGCGCCACCACCGAGCATCCGGACGAAGCCGGAAAATTCTCAAAGGAAATTTCCCAGAACGGCCCGCTGGCGCGGGCGCGGTTCGAGGCGGCGCTGGAGCTGTTGAAATCGCAACCCACGACCGATCCCGAACGGATCGCCGCGATCGGCTATTGCTTCGGCGGCGCGGTGGTCCTGCAGATGGCGCGGGAGGGCGTGGACCTTGCCGGCGTGGCCAGCTTTCACGGCAGCCTGGGCACCGATCGGCCGGCGCAAAAGGGCGCGGTGAAAACCAAAGTCCTGGTGCTGCACGGCGCCGACGATCCCTTCATTCCGAAGGAGCAGATCGCGCAGTTTGAGCAGGAGATGAAACAGGCGAGCGTCGATTACAAATTCATCGCCTACCCCGGCGCGACGCACGGCTTCACCAATCCGGATGCAAATCGCCTGGGCGCGGCGAACAAGATGCCGATCAAGCACCATCCGGCGTCGGATCAGGCGTCGTGGACCGAGATGCGGGCCTTTTTTGACCACATCTTCAAACAGGGAGGCAAACCATGAAGAGCGTGAGTTGGTTTCTATTGCTGGCACTGGCGACAACCGCCGCCATCATAACGCCGGTCGAAGCCGCCGACATGGTCACGATCGACGGCGCGCAGATGGAGGCGCTGATGGCCGACGGCAAGAGCTTGGTGATCGTGGACGTCCGGGAGCCGGAGCTGTTCGTCAAAGGCCATCTCCGGGGCGCGATCAATATTCCCTATGAAGAGGCGACACCCAGGATATTCAAGGAACTCACGCCCGGAAGCCGGATCGTGTTTGTCTGCCACGGCGGGCCGATGGGCGACGAGCTGGGCCAATTGCTGGCGGAAAAAGGCTATCCGACGGTCTACAACCTGAAGGGCGGCATGAAAAAGTGGAAGGGAGACGTGGTCAAGTAATCAAGGCGTGGGCGCGGCGCAGGAGTTCCCGGCTCGTTTCCCACGACAGCAGCGCCTGCGCCTCCTCATAGGCGCACCAGCGGCGGCGGCGATCCTCCCCCGGGCCGCCGTCCCGCACGTAGCGCATGAGAAAAAACTGCGCGCGGATCCTTCGCCCGCCGTTTTTTTCAAACTCGCTCAGTCCGACCGGCTTCAGGATCGTCGCTTCCACGCCGGCCTCTTCGAGGACTTCCCGTTCGGCGGCAGCCTCCGGGGTTTCGCCCGGGTCAATGTGGCCCTTCGGAAAGAGCCAGCGATCGGGATTATTTTTTGCGGTCACCACCAGATAGCGGGGACGGCCGTCTTCCAGCCGCATCACAATGCCCCCCGCGTGCGTCACGTCAGCCATGCCAGTAAAGATACTGCGTCCGGCGGCCAAGCGCAATGCGCCAGGGGTGAGCCGCAGGTTGATCACGCCCGGCGCTCATGGTACGATGAGCGTCGTCATGAGTCCCTATGACGCGCCCGACGAAGTGAAAAAGGACAGGCCGATCCATCCCTGCGAGCATTGCGGGCAGGACGACGACCCGACCCACCCCGTCATGTCCGGCGGCGGCATCCTGACCCTCTGTGCCCAGTGCCGGGCCGAAGTCGTCGGTGGCAGTTAGTCCCCTCCATCCTTCCGGCGCTCTTCAAGAAAATCTGATACATTTAAACCGTCACCGCCATTGTTGCATCCGGAGGTTTGATCGATGACGCTCCTGTGGGGAGTCGCTTGGCTGCTCGCCCTCTGGTGGCTGGCCGGGGTGCGGGCCCCCGCCGTCGCCTGGACGGCGGCGCTGGCCGCGCCGCTGCTCGCCTGCACGATGACTGCTGATGCCGCTTCTCCATTCCACATCGCCGCCTGGACGCTCTTTCTGCTCGTGGCCCTCCCCCTGAATCTGCCCCCCCTGCGCCGACGGCTGATCAGCGCACCCGTGCTGCGGCTGTTTCGCAAGCTGATGCCGCCGATGTCCCAGACCGAACGGGAGGCGCTGCACGCCGGCACCGTCTGGTGGGACCGCGAAATCTTCAGCGGCCGCCCCGCCTGGACCACGCTCTT
>CAZJRH010000275.1:0-2290 GCA_964548215.1 uncultured Nitrospirota bacterium | reverse complement strand
TTGCGCGCCGGCGGCCAGGGCAGATCGAAGCTCGGCCCACCGACCGCAAACTCGTGCGTCGCGAGCTTGCCGAGCATGACGATCCCGGCCTCGGCCAGTCTTGCGACCGTGAATGCATCACGCGCCGGCACGTAGTCCTGCAGCAGCTTCGAGTGACACGTCGTCGGGATGCCCGCGGTCTCGTAGATGTCCTTGTGCGCAAAGGGGATGCCATGCAGAGCCCCGCGCCGCCGGCCGGCCTTGATCTCGGCCTCGGTTGCGCGCGCCGACGCAAGCGCACGCTCGCGCTCGAGGCGGATGAAGGCATTGAGCTTCGCCTCGTGCCGGTCGATGCGCTCGAGACACGCCTCCGTCAACGCCACCGGCGAGAGGCGGCCCTCGGCTATCGCCGCCGCGGCGCCAGCAATCGTGGGAATGCTGGTCATGGCGCTCCCCCTGTCTTGGCCGCCGGCTTGAAGATCACCGCAGGCTCGACCTCGCGCGGCCGCATGCCACCGGCGCGGACCCGCTCGGTGATCGCCTCGACGTAGCCGTAAGCCCCATAGAGCTCGCTTTTCTGGGACTCGCTCAGCGGCAAGCCACTTCTGCGGACCAACGCTTCGAAATCGTCGCGACTGATTTTGGGATTTGGTGCGGGCATGGCGCTCCTCCTTCGCGGCAGGTCGCCCAACTGTGCCCTCCGACGCGAAGATATGGCAAGCGCCGATAACGCTGCATCGCTTTATCCCGGAGCGCGACGTTGCCCCCCGCTGACCCAGCAGCTACTATCTGCCGATCCGCGCGAGCAAGAGGATCAGGTCCATGGCCGGCATCGATCCCTACGCCTCGACCCAATGGAACCTCGTTCCGGGTCGCACGGTCGTCGTCGTCATCGATCCGCAGAACGATTTCCTGCACCTTGACGGCTGGTATGCCAAGAGCGGCGTCGACATCTCGCACATGCGTGCCTCGATCGAGCCGACCAAGCGCCTGGTGCGGGCCGCGCGCGACCGGCGGGTGCCCGTGGTGTGGACGCGGCATGGCTACCGCACCATGCGTGATGCAGGCCCGTTCATCGAGCACCGGCCATTCCTCAAGGATGGCGGTTTGCGTCAGGCCACATGGGGCTACGAGATCCTGGCCGAGCTCGAGCCGCGTCCCGACGACTGGGTGATCGACAAGATGCGCCTCTCCGCCTTCTTCCAGTCGAACCTCGAGCTGGTGCTGCGCGCCCTCGATGCCGAGACGGTTCTGTTTGCCGGCGTGCTAACCAACCAGTGCGTGGCGGCGACCAGCAAGGACGCTAGCTTTCGCGACTTCAAGCCGATCGTTGTGGCCGAGGCGACGGGGACCACCATGCCGCATCTGCATGAACCCGCACTCGAGATGATGCGGGTCGGCTGGGCCGAGGTGCGCGGGATCCGCGAGGCTGAGCAGGAGCTTGGCCAACTACCCCTCGCCAACGCCTAGGCGGGCGTCGGACGGGGCCCGTCCTCCGGGCCCCGGGAGCCGCGATGGCTGCTCCCTGGCCTTCCAAGATTGCCGGCTGCAATCTCGGCCCGAATCATTGAGCGGACGCTCGGCGCGGTCGAGCGAGAGTCCGCCGTCTCGGCCACCACACCTCGACCCAGCGGTTTCCTGGCAGCTATGCGCGGGGGTGGGCACTGCCGTCGTCGACAAGATCGAGCGCTACCCGATCAAGGGCGCGGTCAACTCTTCCGCTCTTGCTCATAGGAGCAGACGTATCATGGTTCGGTTCAACCAAGTCGACGATGACTGGCCTGGGTCGCGTTATTTTTCAACGTGTTGACGGTTGAAGTGCAAAGGTTTCAGACATCTACCGCTCGATCAGTCCTGTGCCCGTATCGATGTGCGGGCAAGACCGCATCACCTCGGTAAGCGGACCCTGAATTGATCGTGCGGAAGGCTCATCTGAACCTGCACATCCCCCCCGATCATCGGTCTGGTCAGATACCGACCATGGTTCGGGTAACGCGACGGCCCACGAGGGGACGTGAAGTGCTTGCGTTCGACCCAACATTAGCGGCCCAAATGTTGGGTTTTGGCCACCTCCACCGGCACCCTCAGCCCAACCGACAGACCCGAGAGAATGTCTTTGCGCTACGCCGCCTTTTTGAACGCCGGCATCACCTCTTTGGCCAGCCGCTCGTGCTGCTCCAGCCAGATGTTGAGCGGCGTGCCGACGGGCATGCTCATGTTGACCCGCTCAAGACCCGGATAGCGCTTCTCGACGGCTTTGAGATGGTCGATGATCACTTCGGCGGGGCCGCACACGAAGCCGCCGGAGTCG
>CAZJRH010000274.1:0-1718 GCA_964548215.1 uncultured Nitrospirota bacterium | reverse complement strand
TGGCGAGGCTCCCGCGGGAAGGGCCAGCACGTCTCCGTTTGGAGTGAAGACGTAGACCTCGGCACCCTGCATCTCAAAGCGCAGAGACTCGAGGAACTCGCCCGGATCGGCGACCTCGCTCTGCCAGTCCAGCAACCGCCGAACCCAGGTCATGTCATCGAGATCGCCGCTCTGGTCGGTGTCGACTCCTGTCCGACCGTCCTCTTTGTACTTCCAGTGAGCGGCGACGCCGTACTCCGCGCGTCGATGCATCCCGTAGGTGCGGATCTGCATTTCAACCGGTTTGCCCAGCGGCCCGATCACGGTCGTGTGTAGGGACTGATACATGTTGAACTTCGGCATCGCGAGGAAGTCCTTGAAGCGCCCAAGAACGGGGTTCCAGCGGGCGTGCAGCACACCGAGCACTGCGTAACAATCGCGATCGTCCTCCACCAGGATCCGGATACCGACGAGGTCGTGGATGTCGGAGAAGTCCCGACCGCCCACGATCATCTTCTGATAGATCGAGAAGTAGTGCTTGGGCCGACCTGTCACGGTGGCCTTGATCTTGGCCTCCTTGAGGTCCTCCTCCACGGCTTCGATCACCTGGTTCAAGAACTGATCCCTAGAGGGGGCACGCTCGGCCACCAACCGGACGATCTCGTCGTACATCTTGGGATGGAGCGTGGCGAACGCCAGATCCTCCAATTCCCACTTGATGGTGTTCATGCCGAGGCGGTGCGCCAGCGGTGCATAGATATCCAAGGTTTCGCGAGCGATCCGCTCCTGGGACGCCTGCGGCACGTAGCGCAGCGTCCGCATGTTGTGGAGGCGGTCGGCCAACTTGATGACGAGGACGCGGATGTCACGCGACATCGCCACGATCATCTTGCGAATCGTCTCCGCTTGAGCGCTATCGCCGTACTTCACCTTGTCCAGTTTGGTCACGCCGTCGACCAACTCGGCAACCTCATCGCCGAAGTCTGTGCGCAGTTGTTGCAGGGTGTATGGCGTGTCCTCGACCGTGTCGTGCAACAACGCGGCAACGAGCGTTGGCTCGGTCATGCCGATATCGGCAAGGATCGTCGTCACCGCCAGCGGGTGCGTGATGTAAGGGTCGCCCGACTTGCGGGTCTGGGTGCCGTGCGCCTCCTCGGCAACGCGATAGGCACGCTCCAACAGGGCTAGATCGGCTTGTGGATGGTTTGCCTTGACGGCCTTGAACAGGGGTTCCAGCACCGGATGTCCGGGACTTGAACTGCGGTGCCCGATCCGGGCCAGCCGAGCGCGCATTCGGGTGGCGGACGCGACGGCCTCCAAGGCGCGCGAGCCGGCAGAGGAGCCAAGGGAAGGATTCTCTGGCATCGGGTCGGACGGACTTTCGGGCGCTTCAGCAACCTGCACCGGCTCCACGTGAGCCTGGGTTAGCGCTTCGTCGCTCATGAGAACTGCCCGTTCATGCATAGAGTCTAGTTCGCACTCACACGATCGCCAGGGACGATGTAGGGAGGTTGCCCAGCGCCGAGCGTCCAGGCAAGAACCCCAACTCCATCAGCACGCTGAACCCGTGCGCCGTGCCCCCACACATCGCAATGAGCTTGATCGTCGCGGCGGCAGTTCCACCCGTCGCCAGTACGTCGTCGATCAACAGCACTCGATCGCCCGGCGCGATGGCATCCTGGTGGATCTCCAACGTCGCTGAACCATATTCGAGGTCGTACGACACCGCGTGAGTCGCG
>CAZJRH010000273.1:0-2588 GCA_964548215.1 uncultured Nitrospirota bacterium | reverse complement strand
CGACCGACCAGCCGATGCCATGCTCGGTGAGAAAGGCGACGATGACGGTGAACGAGTTCGTGAAAATCAGGAAGCCGACGAACACCAGAAAAAGGCCGCTGACGATCATGATCATCCGCATATACCGTTGAATGGCCTTCCAACGGACCAGAAAGGCGTTGAAGGCCAATGCCACAACCAGCAGTGGCAGCCCCAGGCCGGCCGAATAGGCCGCCAGCAGCCGCACACCGGTCGCCGTCGAATCGGCCGTGCTCGCGTAGAGCAGAATCGATCCGAGGATGGGGCCGACGCAGGGGGTCCAGCCGGCGGCGAAGGCGACGCCGATCAGATAGGTGCCGATGTACCCGGCGGGCCGTTCGTTGAACCGCCAGTGTTTGTCGACGGACAAACCGCGGATTTTGAAGACGCCCATCACGTACAGGCCGAAGATGATGATCAGCGCGCCGCCGACGTGCCGCAGCTCCTGCTGGTGGTTCAGCAGCAGCCGGCCGATGAACGTGGCCGAGGCGCCGAAGGCGATGAAGACGGTGGAGAAGCCGGCGATGAACAGCAGGGCGCCTTTGAGCGTCGTCCAGAGCACCTGCTGGCGCCGGGCCGGGCCGGACAGCTCCTCGAACGACAGGCCGGTCATGTAGGAAACGTACGACGGCACGAGCGGCAGCACGCAGGGCGAGACGAACGAAAGAAAGCCGGCCGTGAAGGCGATCAGATAGGATATCTGAATGGACGGGTCCATGGCGGGTCAGGTCCGGGCGCGCAACAACTGGTTGATCATCTTGTAGGAATCGAGGGTGCTCCAGTCGCGCGAGCCGAAGAATTTGTGGACGATGACGCCGTCGCGGTCGACGATGACGGTGGTCGGCAGGCCGGTGATCCGATAATCGTTGTTCGCCCGGAATTCGGTGTCCAGCAGAATCGGAAAGGTCAGCCGCAGCCGGTCGACGTAGGGTTTGACCACCGCGGCGCCGTCGAAGTCGCTGGAGACGGCCAGAATTTCGAATTGCTCGCGGTCGAATTGGTTGTACAACTGCTGCATCGAGGGCATTTCCATCAGACAGGGGGCGCACCAGGTGGCCCAGAAATTGACCATCACCACCTTGCCCCGCAACGATTCCAGGTCGATCGCCGGGCCCGCGAGAGTCGGCAGCGTGATCGGGGGCGCGAGCAGCCCGACGTTGGTGCCGACGGCCACGCGCGCGCCCGGCCGCGAATTGTCCGCGGTGTTGCTGGAGGCGCTTGGGTCGCATCCGGCGGCGGCCAGCGCGCAGCCGGTCAGGAGGAGGGCCGGCAGCGTCCGGATCATGACGGCTCCTTGAGGTCGACGCGCGCGCCGCAAAAATTGCCGCTGGCCGACAAATAGTGATCCCGGATCGCCGCGGCCAGCAGTTGCTTGGCTCGAATGACCGATTCGTGTGGGACTGAAATCCGCTTTTCTCCGAATTTCCCGATGGTCAGGGGAATGGCGGTGCTGGCCCGGTCGATCAGCCGGCACCGGATGCCGTTGGATTCCAGCAGGTTCTGCGCCCTGGCCGCTTCGAGCTGATCGTAGCAGGCATAGACATCGACGAACCGGGGGGTCTGTTCCGTTGTTGAGGGATGCATGGCGTCGCGCCGGCCGCCGTCGATCGACGAGATTATCGTCGATGAGCGGTCTGTCAAATAGTATAACTGCGCGCGGGAGCGAGTCAAGGGTCGGGCCTAAAATAAAGGGGGGGTGCCCGCGCGCAACTGTTCCAGCGCCTGCCGGACGAAATTGGCGTCCTCGGTGCCGGGCTGCAGACTTTGGTAGGCCTCCGTCCAGCTTTCGTCGGCCTCGCTGTATCGCTTCAGGTGGACGAAGATGATCCCGCGATACCAGAGCAGGGCGGGCTCCTGCGGCAGTTTGACGTGGGCGATGTCGAAGTGCGTCAACGCCTCTTGAAACAGGGCGGGATCGTCGATTTTCCGGTTGGTCAGCAGCAGGACGCCCCAATTAAAATTGGCCTCGGCGTTTTTCGGATCGAGTTCCAGCGCCTTGGCCCAGGCGCCCCTGGCCTCGTCCAGCCGGTCCAGCGCCATGTAGGAGCGGCCGGCCATGATCTGGCCCTCCAGATCATTGGGATTGTCGCGTAAACGGGTTTCTAAACGGGCGACCATCTCCTGCGGATTGGGCATGCCCGCGCCCATGGGTTGCTGCGCGGCCTCCACCCGGGCTTGTTGCACGGAGAGCAAGTACTGGTGCAGGCCCAAGCCGCCGCCGATGACGACGAGCAGGATCGACAGCGAGGCGGCCCAATGCAGCCCGGCCGCCTGCGGGGCGGACGGTTTGGCGGCGGACGCTTGGGCCGCCGGCGCCTGGGCCGGGGCGTCGAGCTTCTCCAGCACCTGGAGTAAACGCCGTTCATCGGTCGCCTTCAGCCGCTCGTAATCGTCGTCGGGCAGTTTGTTGCGGACCCGGTCCACCGCGAGTTCGGCCAGCGACGTGAGCAGCACTTCCCGTTCCAGATCCAGATCGATCCGCTCCTGATCGATGACCGCCTGGGGCCCGAACGTCATCATGCGGTCCCGCGAGCGGCGCGCGGGAAGAATAAGGAGCAGGGCCACTACGA
>CAZJRH010000272.1:0-2295 GCA_964548215.1 uncultured Nitrospirota bacterium | reverse complement strand
CGCCCATCAAGAGACGATCGCCGACCGCGCTGAACCAATCGCGCATGATTCGATCCGCCGTCATTGTCTGCCCCCGCTCATCGCCGGAAAGAGCACCTCAACGATTTGGATAATCGCCGGCCCCACCGTCACCACCATAATCGCCGGAAAAATGAAAAAGACCAGGGGAAAGATAAGTTTCACGGAGGCTTTCGCCGCCTGCTCCTCCAGTCGCTGCCGCCGCTTGATCCGCATGCCGTCCGCATGGACCCGCAGGGCATTGGCGACGCTGGTGCCGAAGCGATCGGTTTGAATCAGGAGCGCCGCCCATGCCTTCACTTCGTCAACACCGGTGCGGTGCCCGATATTTTTTAAGGCATCGACGCGGCTCTTGCCTGCCCGCAGTTCCAGGCTCATCAACTGCAACTCTTCACTGATCTCCGGGGCGGCGAGCTGCATCTCGTCACCGACCCGGCGGATGGCGCCGTCCAGCCCCAACCCCGCCTCGACGCAGACCACCATCATGTCGAGCGCATTGGGAAGAGCTTTGGCAATTCGCTTTTGCCGGCCCGATGTCCGGAGACGCAGATAGAGGGTCGGCAGATAAAACCCCGTCCCTGTCAGCGCGAGACTGATCATCATCACCCTGGTCGAATCGACACCGATGATGAACTGGCTCAGCAGAAACAACGACGGCAGGAGCACCGACAGGACGACCCTGACCCCCTGGTAGATCACCGGCGCGTCATCGCGACGGAAGCCGGCCCGTATCAACTGGGTCTTGAGCATGGACTGTTCCCAGTGCTCTGTCGGAAGGATGAGCTGCCCGGAACGGTGAAAGGCTTTTTGCGCAATTGAGAAAATCAGATTGGGGGCGGCCGCCGCGTGCGCCTCAGCCCCGACGTCGGCGATCGACGCCTCGATCAATTCCCCGAGCGCGTGTTGCAGTCTCCCCTGTGCGATCCGCCGGCGCATGAACAAATAGGCCACGGCCAGCACGCTCAGCGTCGTCGTCAGAAAGATCAGCATGAGGATCATCGCATTCATGGCCGGCTCACAATGCCTCCAGATTCACAATCTTTCGGATGATCAACGCGCCGAGCACCATCAGCCCCAGCGCGCCGCCCGCCATCATCTGTCCCAGCGGGTTTTCTACGAGCACCATGAGATAGTCCGGCTGGACCACGTACAACAACGCGGCCATGGCGAATGGCAGGCCCGACAGGATGACCCCGGAGAGCCGTCCTTGCGCCGTCAACGCCCGAGTCTGGCCGATCAACTTAAAGCGTTCACGGATGAGCGTGGCCAAGCGGTCAAACAGCTCGCTCAGGTTGCCGCCCGTCTCCCGCTGGATGGTAATAGCCGCAATGAGAAATCTGAGGTCATAGCATTGAATGCGCCGGTCAAGATGTTCAAGCGCCTCGGGAATATCCATGCCGAAATTAATTTCATCAAACACCCGCTGAAATTCCGGGCCGGCCGGCTCGGGCGATTCCTGACCGGCGAAATTGATCGCGGCCGGCACGGCATGGCCGGCCCGAAGGGCGCGGGCCATCAGATCGAGCAGATCGGGCAATTGCTCCTGAAACGCCCGCTCCCGATCCCGCTTTCGGCCGTACATGACGAATGTCGGAACACTCGCGGCCCCGATGGCGCCCAGGGCGCCGACCACCGCCGGCTGATGCCATACCCCGGTGAGAACAAGCCACACCGACACACCCAATAAACCGCTGACCAGCAGAAACCGCCCCACGGTCCAGGAGGAATTTGCCTGAATCAGGAAATTTTCAAGGCCTTGAAAAACCGGATACCGGGCTAGGAGCTGATGCAGCGATGGAATCTCGCTCTTCAACCGCGCTCTCATGAGCGTGAGCGGCCCGTTCATCGGCTGGTCATGCTCGGCGAGCGCCGACTGCAGGCGCTGGCGGATCCTCTTGGGAGAGCGCAGTTGCCGGGACCGATGGACGAAATAGAGCGATTCCGCCAGCAGCAGCACGGACACAAACGTCAAGACTGGGATCATCCGCTCCATCGCCCTTACCGCCGCGCGGCCTCCTCAGGCTTCGGTTCGGCGACTTCATAGACGCGGGACGGGTCGAAGATCGACGCCGGCAGCTCGACGCCGCAGGCGATGAGCCGCGGCAGAAACTTCGGACGGACACCTGTGGCCCGAAAGCGCCCCATCACCCGACCCCGCTCGCCAATGCCGGTTTGCTCAAACGAAAAGATTTCCTGCATCAAGATGATTTCGCCTTCCATTCCCGTGATCTCCGACAGCGAGACGAGCTTGCGGCAACCGTCGCTGAGCCGCGCCAC
>CAZJRH010000271.1:0-2503 GCA_964548215.1 uncultured Nitrospirota bacterium | reverse complement strand
GGGCGGCGGCGGCCTCGATAAAGAGGCGGCGCAGGTCGGCGTCGAAAAAGTCGGGGAAGTCCTGTGCATAGAGCCGGCGCCGCCGGGCGTAATAGAGTTTCAAGCGCGACTTCAACCGGGAGGCCTCGCTCATTTTGGCCCGCGACAGCACCAACGGCGGCTGGCCGGCCAGCTCCTGCATCAGCCGGTCCACATACTCCAGTTTTTCGAGCGCCTTCCAACCCTGGTAGGCGCGCCGCCAGTCAAGGCCGGGTGTCAGCCAGATGGCGAAGGTTTCGGCGAAATCCTCCTCCGGATGGCTCTGAGCGTACCAATCGCCCAGATGGCGCACGAAGCGTTTGCTGAAGGGGCGGGCGCGGTAATATTCGGAATAGTCCATCGAGGTGGAGCCGAAGAGTTTCTGCCATTCCGGCCGCTGCTCGAGCAGGTAGGTATGATTCATCACGTGGGCCATCTCATGCCGCAGCAGCCGCATGCACCAGACTTCCGTGCCGCCTTCCACCTCCATCATCATCTTTTCCTCCAGCTTTTTCAGCCGGGGATGGGCGAGATAAAAGGGGATGGCGATGCTGGTGGTGCCCTCCGGGCAAAACCATTCGTCGCCCAGATAGCAGACGGGTTTGAAGGCGATCCGGCGCTCGTCCAGCTCCCGGTAAAAGGTCCGGATGCGCCCCTCCAGCTCGGTGCCGGCGATGCGCAGCTTCAGGTCCGAGATCCGCATCTCCAGCAACTGCTCGTCGGAAAAGTCGGCCCAGGCCGGCTCGGGAGCGGCCGGGGCGTGAACGGATTCGGGCGCGGTCATGCTCAAGCCTCCAATCGGGGACTATTGTACTGGAAGAGGGCCCGATTCGCCATCCGTCCGGACGGTTGCAGAGAGCGGAGCCGAGGGGGTATGCTGGAGCGCTATGATCGTCGTCGTGCATCGAGCCTGCAACGGCCCGGCGCTGGAGCCGGATGCCATGGTGACGGCAAGCTGCGCCTTGCCCGTCGGGTCGCTGCCCTTTCCCTGTTTCACCTGCCTGGACGAGATTTTCGACGAAACGGAACTGCGCTTGAGCGAAGAAATCGGGATGTGAGGATGGCCATGGATCTTGTGCACCCCGAGATCGAGCGCTATCTGGCCGAGCTGTTTCCCACGGACGATCCCGTGCTTAAGGAGATGGAGCGGCTGGCGGCCAAGGAGCGCTTCCCCATCGTGGGGCCGCTGGTGGGGCGGTTGCTGGCCCAGATGGCCCGCCTGATCAGCGCGCGGCGGGTCTTTGAGTTCGGATCGGGTTTCGGCTATTCGGCGTATTGGTTCCTCAAAGGCATGGATGGAAAGGGAACGGTCGTCCTGACCGATGACGAAGCCGAGAACGCCCGTCGGGCGAAGGAGTTTCTCTCCAGGGCGAAGTTCGCCGATCAAGCCGAGATCGAAGTGGGCGACGCGCACGAGCTCATCGACCGGCAGCGCGGCCCGTTCGACATCATCTTCATCGATTGCGAAAAGGCGCGCTACCCGGATGCCTGCGAGAAAGCGCTGCCCAAGCTGCGGCCGGGCGGGTTGCTGCTGGCCGACAACGTGCTCTGGTTCGGCGAGGTGATCAAACGGTCCGAGGATCCGTCGGTGCTGGGCATTCAGCGCTTCACGCACCGCATCGTCAACGATCCGGGATTGTTCACGACGATCCTGCCGTTGCGCGACGGCGTGTCGATCAGCCTGAAACTGTCGTAGGCCGGTCGCTAGGGCTCCGGCTGCTCGACCCGGCCGCCCAGATATTTCCCCAAAAACTCCTCGGCCTTGGTGTTGAAGTGCAGCCGGGTTTCCGCTTTGAGGAAGTAGTGTCCTTCATCCGGGTAGAGTAGATATTCGACCGGTTAAACAAAAATAGGGACACGTCCCAATTATCCTCGTTTCTGCGCGTTATTAACGATAATTGGGACGTGTCCCCATTTTTGCACACTACCGCGCCGCCCGCCGGGGGCGCGTTTTGGAAAACGGGTCGAACGACATGCTACAATGCCGCGGTAAACGGCCCTTCACGGCACTCACAATCAGACGATGACTTCAAGCATTCGACCGAATTTCGCCCTCTGGGCCGGCCTGGCCGGATTGATCGGATTGGGCTGGCTGCTCTACCAGATTTTCCGGCCCTTTGTGGCGCCCGTGCTCTGGGCGATCATCATCGTCCACCTCTTCTGGCCGCTCGCTCAACGGCTGAAACGGCGGATGCCCCGGTGGCCCAATGCGACGGCGCTGGCCGCGACGCTGGCCGCGTTCCTGATCCTGATTCTTCCGCTCTTTTTTGTCTCGACGCTGGTGGTGCAGGACACGGTGGACCTCTATCAACGGTTGGAGGCCGACGTCAAAAGCGGCCAGGCCGTCTGGCTGAACACGCTGACCTCCCACCGCGCCGTCGTCTGGGCCCTCGAGCGGTTTCAGGAGCAGCAGCAGAGCGCCAATGGCGACATGCAGTCGATGCTGCTTGAAAGCGCGCGCCAGGCCAGCCTCTTCCTGGTGACC
>CAZJRH010000270.1:0-5913 GCA_964548215.1 uncultured Nitrospirota bacterium | reverse complement strand
GATCCGCGCTTTGCCGACGTCCGGGTCCGCCGGGCGTTGACGATGGCGATCAACCGGCAGTCGGTGATCGACGGTGTGCTGCTCGGGTTGGGACGGATCTCGACCGGCCCCTTCCCTCCGGAGTCCTGGGCCTATAATCCGGACGTGAAGCCGCTGCCCCATGACGTGGCCCAGGCGAAGGCGTTGCTGGCTGACGCCGGGTGGTCGGATACCAATGCCGACGGCCTCCTCGACAAGGACGGCAAACCCTTCAGCTTCACCATTCTGACCAACCAGGGTAACGACGAACGGAAGAAAACCGCCGAAATCGTCCAGCGCGATTTAAGCGCGCTGGGGATCACGGTGGAGATCCGCATCGTGGAATGGCAGTCGTTCCTGCACCAGTTTATCGACGAGCGGAAATTCGAGGCGATTATTCTCGGCTGGTCGCTGGGCCGCGATCCCGACGTGTACGACATCTGGCATTCGAGCAAAACGGCCAAGTCGGAATTCAATTTCATCTCCTACGCCAACCCCCGCGTTGATGAGCTGTTGATCAAAGGCCGGCAGACGTGCGATCAGGACACACGGCAGGCGATTTACCGCGAGCTGCACCAGATCATGAACGAGGAGCAGCCCTACACGTTCCTCTACTATCCCGACGCGCTGCCGATTGTCCATCAGCGCTTCAAGGGCGTGAACCAGACCGCGTTGGGCATTTGGTGGAATTTTCCCACCGATTGGCGCGTGCCGGCCAACAAGGCAGAGTGGTACCAGTAAATCTCAAATAAGTTTTTTTAAACGCGGATCGAGCGCGTCGCGCAGCCCCTCACCCAGCAAGTTATATCCCAAGACCGTCAGCAAGATCGCCGTGCCGGGAAAGAGCGTCATCCACCAGGCGATCTCAATGCTCGACTTTCCTTCGGTCAGGATATTCCCCCAGCTCGGCGTGGGTGGTTGCACGCCCAGGCCCAGGTAGCTAAGCGAGGACTCCACCAGCACCGCGGCCCCGATGCCGAGAATCGTCGAGACATAGACCGGCGCCATCGCATTGGGCAGGAGGTGATGGAAGATAATCCGGTGGGCCGGCACGCCCAGCGCACGGGCGGCCGCCACATAGTCGCTTTCCTTCAGCGCCAGAAACTGGCCGCGCACCAGGCGCGTCACCCCCATCCAACTGGTCAGGCCGATGACGATCATGATGTTGATCAGGTTGGGATCGACCAGGGCCACCACGGCCAGGATCAGAAAAAAGGTCGGAATCGACAGCATGATGTCCACCAGGCGCATGATGACGGTGTCGATCGCGCGCCCGTAATAGCCGCTGAGCGCGCCGGCAACGACGCCGATCGCGACCGAAATGCCGACGGCCACGAAGCCGACGAGCAGCGACACCCGCGTGCCGTAGATCACCCGGCTCAAGACGTCGCGCCCCAGCGCATCGGTGCCCAGCCAGTGCTCGGGCGACGGAGGCGTGAGGATCTTGGCGATGTCGATGGCCGACGGATCATGCGGGGCAAGGATGGGGGCGAGCAGGGCGATGACCATCATCGTGGCCACGATAATCCCGCCGCTCAGGACCAGATAATTCCGGCGGAGCCGCTTCCGGAGTTGCGCCATTGCCTGCATTAGGTCCGCCCCGTGGTTTTGACCTTGGGATTGACCAGCGCATACGACAGGTCGGCCGCAAAATTGCCCAACAGCGTCAGGATGGCGCCGATGACGGTGATGCCCATCACGACCGGATAGTCGCGCGCCACCACCGCCTGATAGAAGAGCTGCCCCATGCCGGGAATCGAATAAATCGATTCGAAAATGACGCTGCCGCCGATCAGCCCCGGGACCGACAAGCCCAGGAGCGTGACGATGGGGATCAGCGCATTCCGGAAGGCATGTTTGTAGACGACGGTCCGTTCATTCAGACCCTTGGCCTGCGCCGTGCGCACATAGTCCTGCTGGGTGATTTCCAGCATTTCGGACCGGATATAGCGGGAAAAGCCGGCCAGCCCGCCGAACGCCGACACAAAAACTGGCATGATGAGATGGCGAGCCCAATCGATCAGCCGTTCGCCGAACGTCATGTCGACGCCCAGCGTCTGGTAGCCGGAGATCGGCAGCCAGCCCAGCATGACGCCGAACAGCAGCATCAACAGCAGCGCCAGCCAGAAGGTGGGCATGGCAAAGCCGACGAAGACAAAGACCGTGGTCGCCTTGTCGAACCAGGCATTGTGCTTCACCGCCGCATAGACGCCGATGGGCGTGGCCACGATGATGATGAGCGCCAGCGACAGGACATTAATGGCCAGCGTGATCGGAATTTTTTCGGAGATGGTCTCGAGCACCGGCCGG
The DNA here is from genome assembly GCA_964548215.1 of uncultured Nitrospirota bacterium. Taxonomy (GTDB): domain Bacteria; phylum Nitrospirota; class Nitrospiria; order JACQCE01; family JACQCE01; genus JBFMAJ01. The sequence goes on along the minus strand of CAZJRH010000270.1, from coordinate 3,585 downwards.
CCGTCATCGAACGAGACGCCAAAATCGAGCCGGACGATCCGGCCCAGCCAGTCGGCATATTGTTTCCGGAGCGGCTGGTCCAGGCCGTAGAGCTGGCGCAATTGCTCGCGCGCCTGGGCCGACACCTTCGGATTCATCTCGGTCTGCAGAGCCGTCGGCTCGCCCGGCGCCAGATGCATGATGGCGAAGGTCAGCACCGTAATGCCGAGCAGGGTGATCAAAAGTTGGCCGGAGCGGCGAAGGAGAAAGCGCAGCATCAGTGACGTGCAGGCATCGTAGCAAATGGCCCGGAGCGACGCAAGACACAAGGGGGCGACGGGCGGTGATGCCGCACTGTTGGGATGAGCGGCGGCATGAAGGCTCGATGGTCTAGTGTAGTATCTCAGAAATACCTTTACACACCGTTCGTGGTGAGCTTGTCGAACCACGGACGGAAGGCGTTAAAAACCTTGCCCTTCGACTGGCTCAGGGTGAACGGGGCATTGTGTAAAGAAGCGTTAGAGACACTACACTAGCAGCATGGGCAAGAGATCAAGCAGGCGGGGCTTGGCCGGTTGGTCGACCCGCCGCCCCCTTACGGGGGCAAGCCACGCCGCGCGAAAAGGGCCGGCGCCGATCAGCGTGCCGCCGATGGCCAGCACCAGATGGGTCGGGCTGAGCAGCGCTTCGATCTGCTTTTCGATGCCGAACAGGGTGTGCCAGATCAGATCGGCGAAGCCCCCGGCGAAAAAAATCGCCGCCCCCACGAGCGACAAGCCGTAGCCGGGCGGGATCATCTGCCACCAGGCCTCCCCCGGCCTTCGGAAGCGAACCAGCATGTAGGCCAGGCAGGCCATCGTGGCGAAGAAACCGGAATAGAGTACGCCATGCCACGGCGTGAAAAAGGATTCCAGATTGGATAGATGCCGATGGGCCCAGCCGTCCAGGTAGAGCCCGACGAGCATCACACCGCTGGAGAGCGTCATCAGCCAGTCGATACGGATGGCCGAATTTGATGTTGTCGCATTGACCGTCACGGCCCCAGAGTAGACGTCTTGGGGGGCCGTGTCAATCAGGACGGGTCAAGGGTAGTGACGCAGTTTGACCCGGCGGCCTAAAGTGCTACAATCCTGCCCATGCTCCCCCGCCAGCCGATCACCTATGGCGATATTTGGAGCACCCTGCAAGAAATTGGATTTGGGAAGCTTTTATGGCTGGTTCTCGGTGGTCTTGTGGTAAGCGGAATTGGCTATCTGGAAGCTTTGCCAGTTTCTACTCTTTTGACTATTTGGATCGTAGTTTTTTCAGCTCTTTTTTGTAGTGCGGTTGCCAGCTTAAAAGCAAACAGAGGGAGGAACCACTCAATCCCCATGATTATTTTCGATGAAAACAATAGCATCGTCTTTAATGGCGGGGCCGCTGAGTATATCAATGACATCAAAGTAGAAAAAGAGCATCAGTTTCAGCCTCCACACTGTATTACTATTTCATTTAATCGGCATATTAGTCGAGAGCCTTTTCTTTCCTCTGCCTGTGTGAATCTCTTCCACTTCGAGGCGATAAGAGGCAACAAGTTTGACTGGGTATACCGTCTCCATAGCATTCATTATCAAGACCCGCCAGTACCAAATCTTTTCCGGTTAGAGTTATTGGACTAGCTTCGCAATTTCCTCCATCGTCCAGACATGATCGGCTACCCCTGCCTCCATTGCCGGAGTCACGCGCAGCGATTTATGCACCTTGGCAAAGTTATAGGCCATGTAGTGCAAGGCGACCGCCGCTGCATGGTTCTCGACCTTCTTGGAGAAAGCGTTTGTCAGCCGGGTAAATCGCCGTATCTGCATCCGCATCGTCAGGTTTTGCCGTTCAACGTAGCTGGTCGATACGTCCTGCCGAACGGGATGGCCCATAATGGCTTCTTTCGTGGCTCCACAGCATTGCGCGGGGCTGTAGCGGACTTCGCCGCCCTCGGGATTCGCTGCATAGATTTTTACCAGCATGGCATAATCAATCGCTGAACCAAACGCCCGCTCAACCGCTGTCAGGTAGGTACGGTTGCCGTCCGTGGTCAGTTGCACCCGGTTCGCCAGCCGCCCCGCCAGATCACGCATGAATTTCTCGGCGGTAATCGCGTCACGCTGGCCTACCCGCCACGCGGGAACGAGCTTAGTATCCGCACACAGCGCTACCCATGTCCAGATATCCCCCACGCCGAATTTGCCTTCAAACCGCTCCGGCACGTTCGCTTGCTTGGCATAGCAAAATGACCAGATTTCATCACACTGAATCCGTTGGCACTTCAAATCCCGAAAGACCCGATCTTGATAGGCGGTACAGGCTCGGCCAATCTCCGGCAAAAACTTGAGGATGGTATTGAAGGCCACTCCCGTCAGGCGAGCCGTGGAGCGTACAGAGTTGCCTTCAATCAGAGCCGCAATCACCTGTGCGCGTTTCGTTGTTGTCAGTCTATTCATGAAAGTAAGTATACTTGAGCCGCTCAAGCATTGTCAAGCAGCCATTTTTTATGGTGTCAATGGGTATATTGACTAGAGTCTCGCCGGTGGTATACTATGCGGCTCAGAGGATGCACCGAGGAATCCCCAACAGTGGCTAAGGCCCCTAGAGGGAGGCAGGGACATGGCGGGCGAGACCAAAAAGACACCAAAAACAACGGCGTTTCACGTACAGGCTGGGACTACCAATATTGTCGGGATTGGTAATCTTCGAGTCATGATTACCAGTGAACCTGGGTCGTGTTTTGCTCAAGGCGTCGAGATCGATTACGCCTCGAGTGGTTCTTCGCTTGAAGATGTGAAGAAAAGATTCCAGGATGGGCTAGAACTCACTATAACAGAGCATTTAAGAATCTTTGGGAATATTGAAAAACTGCTCAAACCAGCCCCACAGGATGTATGGAGTGAACTGGTTAAGACCAAGAACTTTGTGCGTTTTTCACAAATTTCCAAGCATGAGATTAAACCATTTAAGGTGTTAAGTGGTGCTTTCCCTTATGATGGCATCACGTACATGGAAAAAGCCCCTGTCTGCCAGGAACCTACCGCAGCCTCTGCTTGACATAGTTTACCATGACAGACGCGCCATGCCCGCCAGATGGGGCACTCCGTAAAGAAAAAGTTCTGGCTGTGCTTGGAGACAACGGCGTTGCTATTAAAACAGAGATTGGCGGGAAAGCCATCGTTTTAAGCAAAGATGACGTAATCGAAGCTCAGTTTTTCCCCGATCATATTTCCAGAGGGAAAATTCATCACCTCGCCAGAAAATTTAAAATTGATGTTTACCGGTTTTACGTGGGTTGATGATTTTACGATTTTCTGCTTTTCTTCCATCTTGCATTAGCGGCGGCCCGTGCAATAGCACGCCGCCGTCGTCCTGAGAGAGCCGCCTTCCGCGCTTTCCCGCCTTTTAGACCCCCTCGACGACCTATTTGTTTCAAATATTCTGAAATATTAACTGGATGATTGCCATTTGTGCTTTCAATGGCAGGCGATTCCTCGGTTGAGAGTCTAACTATTTCCGCCGCCCGTAGATTGGGGTCTGTAGGTAGCCTCTTGCTTGAGCGCCTCATGCAGCCAGTATGACAGGAGT
>CAZJRH010000269.1:0-5496 GCA_964548215.1 uncultured Nitrospirota bacterium | reverse complement strand
ATGAGTCGCGTCATGCCGAGCGCCGCCACCATGAAGCCGTCGACTGACAAAAAACATCTAACCGCGTCGCCGGAGCGGGCGCCGCTCATCGGGTTTATCAACGTGGACAAGCCGGCCGGCTGGACGTCGCACGACGTCGTGGCGAAGGTCCGGGGCCTGTTGCGCACGCCGCCGGACCCTGCCTGTCCGGCAGGCAGGTCGCCGAAGGTGGGCCACGTGGGCACGCTCGATCCGATGGCGACCGGCATCCTGCCGTTGTGCATCGGCAAGGCGACGAAGGTGTCGCGTTATCTGATGGCGGAGCAGAAACAATATCAGGCCGTCATGAAGCTGGGCGAGCGGACCGACACGCAGGACGCCACGGGCATCGTGGTGTCATCGGTGCCCGTCCCCGCGCTCGATCGGGAGCAGATTGAGGCGGTCTGCCGGGAATTTGTGGGCTCGATCGAGCAGTTGCCGCCGATGTTCTCGGCGGTCAAGATCGGCGGCGCGCCGTTGTACAAGGCCGCGCGCTTGGGCCGGGTGGTCGAACGCACGACGCGCCGGGTGGAGATCGCCTCGTTGCGGGTGCTGGCGGTGGAAGGCCCGCTGGTGACGATCGACGTGGAGTGTTCCAAGGGCACCTACATTCGGACGCTGTGCGCCGACATCGGCGACCGGCTGGGCGTCGGGGCGCATGTCTGCCAATTGCAGCGGCGCCGCGTCGGCTCGTTTACGCTCGAGCAGGCGGCGACGCTGGAGCAGGTGGAAGCGGCGATCCGTTTGGGCGCAATCGAGTCATTGTTGACGCCGATCGACCGGGCGCTGGAGCATCTGCCGTTGGTGCTGGTGGATGAGGCGACGGCCGGGCGCGTCCGGCACGGGGTGGCGGTGCCCGCGTCCGCCGCCAGGACGACGGCGGCGCTGACGATCGGCCGGGAGGTGCGCATTCAGGCCGGACAGGGCGATGTGCTGGCGATCGGCGTCGTAACGCCGGATGCAGCGGGATGGAAAATTTGCATTGACACGGTATTGGCGGAAGCAGAGCGATTACCGGCGTAAAGGGAATCGGAACCAAGCGAGCGGAGAGGGAGAGCAAATGGCAACGGCAAAAAAGCAGGTTGAGGCAGGCAAGTTCGCGGGCATGAAGACGGGCGTGATCACGGACTATCGAAAACATGACTCCGACACCGGATCGGCCGACGTGCAGGTGGCGCTGTTGACCGCCCGCATCAACGATCTGTCGAATCATTTTCAGCAGAATAAGAAGGACCATCATTCACGACGCGGGCTGATCAAGATGGTGACGCAGCGGCGGCGATTGCTGGAATATGTGAAGAAGACCGATGCGCCGCGCTATCTGCAATTGATTCAGCGCCTTGGGTTGAGAAAATAACACACAAACAATAAGAACGTGCAACTGTCGCGATGAGGGGATAGGGAGACTAATGGCACAACGAGTGGACATGACGTGGGCAGGGAGATCGCTGGTATTGGAAAGCGGCAAGATGGCCAGGTTGGCCGAGGGCGCGGTGGTCGTGCAAATGGGCGACACCATCGTGCTGGTGACGGCGGTGGCCAGCAAAACGATCAGACCGGGCGTGGATTTTCTTCCGCTGACGGTCGATTACAAGGAACGGTTTTACGCCGCCGGAAAAATTCCGGGCGGCTTCTTCAAGCGCGAGGGGCGTCCGACCGAGAAGGAGACGCTGGTGAGCCGCTTGATCGACCGGCCGTTACGGCCGCTGTTTCCAGAAGGCTATTATTATGAAACGCAGGTCATCGCTTCGGTGCTGTCGGCGGATCCGTCGGCCAGCCCCGATATTCTTGGCATCATCGGCGCGTCGGCGGCCCTGTTGATTTCGCCGATCCCGTTCAAGGATCCGGTGGGCGCGGTGCGCATCGGCCGTGTAGACGGCGAATTCGTCGTGAACCCGACGCCGCCGCAGTTGGAGCGGAGCGAACTGGACCTGGTGGCGGCCGGCACGAAAGAGGCGATCATCATGGTGGAGGGCGAGGCCAAGGGACTGTCCGAGGACGTGATCCTCTCGGCTCTTGAGCTGGCGCACCAGCAGATCCGCTTGGTGATCGAATTGCAGCAGAAATTGGCCTCCCTGGTCGGCAAACCCAAGCGGGAGGCGCCGCCAGCCATTGCCGACGCGCAGTTGTCGAAGGCGGTCGCGGCCGCGGCGGAAGCCCGCATTGCGGAGGCGCTGAAGCTGACCCAGAAGCTGGAGCGGCAGACGCAGCTCGATCTGATCCTGTCCGAGGTGCAGACGACGCTGGCCCCCGAGGAAGCCGAGAAGCAGCGCAAAATCGCCTCGGTCTTCCACGAGCTGGAACGCCGGCGCATGCGCGAAGTCGTGTTGAAGGACAAGAAGCGGGCCGACGGACGAGGCCTGGCCGACATCCGGCCGATTACCTGCGAGGTCGGTTTGCTGCCCCGCACCCACGGCTCGGCCCTCTTCACCAGAGGTGAAACCCAGAGCTTGTCGGTGACGACGCTGGGCACGGGTGAGGACGAGCAGCGGATCGACGCGCTGGAAGGCGAGTCGAAAAAGAGTTTTATGCTTCACTATAACTTTCCGCCCTTCAGCGTCGGTGAAACGCGCCCCTTGCGGGGACCGGGACGACGGGAAATCGGTCACGGCGCCCTGGCCGAACGGGCGCTCAAGTCCGTGATGCCGACGAAGGAGAAATTTCCCTACACGGTCCGGTTGGTGTCCGACATCCTGGAATCGAACGGGTCGTCCTCCATGGCGACTGTCTGCGCGGGCACGCTGGCGCTGATGGACGCCGGGGTGCCGATTGCGGCGCCCGTGGGTGGCATCGCGATGGGATTGATCAAGGAGGGGGACCGGGTCGCCATCCTGTCCGACATCCTCGGGATCGAGGATCATCTGGGTGACATGGACTTCAAGGTCACCGGCACGCGCCAGGGCATCACGGCGCTGCAGATGGACATGAAGATCGGCGGCATCACCAGTGAGCTGATCCGGCAGGCCCTGCAGCAGGCGAAAGAGGGCCGGCTGCATATTCTGGACAAGATGGCCGCCGCCATCCAGGCGCCGAGGGCGGATCTTTCCAGCTTCGCGCCGCGGATTATCAACATCCGCATCCGGCCGGAAAAGATCGGCGGCCTGATCGGCCCCGGCGGCAAGAACATCCGGGGCATCATCGACAAGACCGGCGTCAAGATCGACGTGGCGGACGACGGGTTGGTGAGCATCGCCTCCACCGACGAGGCAGCCGCGCGGCTGGCGATCGAGATGGTGCAGCAGATCACGCAGGAGGTGGAGGTCGGAAGGATCTACACTGGCAAGGTGCGCCGCATCATGGAATTCGGCGCGATCGTGCAGATCAGTCCCAACGTCGACGGTCTGGTGCATATTTCGCAACTGGCCTCGCATCGGGTCAAGGCGGTCAGCGACGTGTTGAAAGAGGGCGATGAAGTGCAGGTGAAGGTGCTGGAAATGGACAAGCAAGGCAAAATCCGGTTGAGCCTCAAGGATGCCCTGCCCGCCGCCCGTACCGAGCAGGAGTCCAAGCCGGAACAGGTCGGCTGACCTCCATGCCGCCGGCCTATCGCCTCGGCCGCCTCTCCAACGGCCTGCGGGTCGTCGCCGAGCCGATGCCGGAAGCGCGCTCCGTGACCGTCGGCGTCTGGTGCGACGTCGGCTCGCGCCATGAGTCGGCCGACGAGGCCGGCCTGGCGCATTTTCTCGAGCATCTCTGCTTCAAGGGCACCGGCAGCCGTAGCGCCAAGCAAATCTCCGAGGAAATCGACCGCTTGGGCGGGGAGCTCAACGCCTTCACGACCCGGGAGACGACCACTTTCTACGCCTCCGTGTTGAGCGAGCACATGCCGCAGGTGGTCGAGCTGCTGGAGGACATCGTGATCCATCCGGCGCTGGCGGCGCCCGACGTGGCCAAGGAACGGCGGGTCATCATTGAAGAGATCAAGATGGTCGATGACAATCCCGAAGAGGTGGTGCACGATCTGCACGCCCGTCACTTGTGGGGGCGCCATCCGCTGGGGCGGCCCGTGCAGGGCACCGTGCAATCGGTCGGCCGGCTGACGCGGCGGCAGGTGGCGCAGTTCTGGCGTTCCTATTACCGGCCGCAGCGGATGGTGATCGCCGCGGCCGGCGATTTTGGCTGGCGTTCCCTGATGCGATCGTTGGAACGCGCCTTCGGCCGGTGGAGGCCCAAGCCTGCGACCCAACGGCCGGCGCCACCCGCGCCGCCCGCGCACAGCGGTATGCGGTTCATCCGGCGGCCGCTGACCCAGTTGCACTGTTGCCTGAGCGCGCCGGGATTGTCCCAGGATCATCCCGACCGCTATGCGGGCTATCTGCTCAATACGATTCTTGGCGGGAGCGTCAGCTCGCGATTGTTTCAGGAGGTGCGCGAACGGCGCGGCCTCGTCTACACGATTTATTCCTCATTGTACGGTTTCGCGGACACCGGCATCACGTCGATCTACGCCGCCTGCCATCCGTCGGCGGGGGCGAAAGTGTTGAAACTGGTTCGGCGCGAGCTTCGCGCGCTGGCGCGCGAGGCGGTCGGCGCCCGTGAATTGCGTCAGGCCAAGGAGCAATTGCGCGGCACGGTGCTGCTGGGGCTGGAGCATTCGCACGCGCGGATGAGCCGTCTGGCCCGCGAGCTGCTCTATCTGGGCCGGGTGATTCCAACGGAGGAAGGACTGCGCGCCATCGAGGCCGTCACGCCGTCGCAGCTCCGCCGGCTGGCTGAACGGCTCTTCGTGCCCGCCTCGTACTCGTTGACGCTGTTGGGGCCGGCCGTGCCTGGGTTAAAAAAATCCTGGCAGAATTAACGGCCGATTGAAGAGACAGGAGATATTGGTATACAGGTGTATTCGCTCAATGCATGAAAGGAGTGTCTCATGGCTATTCGATTGGGAGATATCGCGCCGGATTTCACCGCGGAAACCACCCAGGGTCCGATCCGGTTCCATGAGTGGATCGATGGGAAGTGGGTGATTTTCTTCTCGCATCCCAAAGATTACACGCCGGTCTGCACGACGGAGCTGGGGGCGGTCGCCAAGTTGGGCAAGGAATTCGACGCACGCGGCGTGAAAGTGATCGCGCTGAGCGTGGACAAGGTGGACGATCATCGCGGCTGGATCAAGGACATCAATGAAACCCAGAACTGCACGGTGACCTATCCGATCATCGGCGATCCGGAGCGGAAGATCGCCACGCAGTCCGACATGATCCATCCGAACGCGATCGACAACCTGACGGTTCGGTCGGTCTTTGTCATCGGCCCCGACAAGAAGGTGAAGCTGACCCTGACCTATCCGGCCTCGACCGGGCGGAACTTCGACGAGTTGTTGCGGATCATCGATTCGCTGCAATTGACGGCGCAGTTCAGCGTGGCCACGCCGGCGAACTGGACGCAGGGACAGGATTGCATCATCTCGCCGTCGGTCTCCGATGAGGACGCGAAAAAGAAATTTCCGAAGGGCTACAAAGCCGTGAAGCCCTATCTGCG
>CAZJRH010000268.1:0-1733 GCA_964548215.1 uncultured Nitrospirota bacterium | reverse complement strand
GTCAGCCGCGATTGAGGGGCTCAAATACTGCAATGACAATTTCACCGATGTGGTGGTGATGGCAACGTCTGCGGGCGGCATGGCGGCAAGTGACTTCATCCGGCAGGTTCGCAAGTCTCCGCGCGGCAAGAAAACCGTGGTTATCCTCTACTCGGCCAAGCCGAATGCCGAGGAAATCAGCCAGTCGATACTGGAAGGGGCGGCGGATTTCATCATGCAGCCGTTTGACCGCGAGTTGCTGCAATTCAAGCTGCATCAGGCCGGCGTCATTTAACCATTCGTCATGTTTCAGGTGTTTATGACCTGTTAATTGGCATGGTGAACCATTTGTTAAACCTTGCTGGCTAACCTCACCCAATCAAATAGTAAATGGATTGGCTCCGTGATGCGTATCGAACCCAAGCCTAGTCTCGACACCAGTGTTTTTTGCGAAATCATTGAATCGGGTGATACCGTTGCCCGCATTAAGCTGGCTGTTCAACTTTCTGCATTTGTCGCCGACGGCGAAAATTCCGAAGGCGAACGCAATCAGGTCGTGCCGGTCATTTTGAAGCTGTGCGTTGATCCGGTCAGGGAAGTGCGGCAGACGCTGGTGAACGGGTTTGTTGGTGTCAAGGATTTGCATCCTGATATTGTATTTTCGATTATCGCTGATGATGATGATATCGCCCTGCCGTTTCTTCATGCGACGCCGGCGCTCAACCACTGGCACATGCTGGCTGTCCTCCGCGTAGGTGACGAGATTCGCCGGTCTGCGATCGCCAGGAGGCCCGATATTTCTGACGCCGCTTTGACCTTTATCATCAATTCTGGTTCGCTTGAGCTTTGCCTGATAGCGCTTTGCAATTCCGCCGTTCAGTTTGATGATACCGGCTATCACACGCTTTATGACCGCTTTGGCCAAGCGCCTGAAATGGTGGACCTGCTGCTCAGCCGCTCGGATTTGCCGCTCGATATTCGCATTTTGCAGGCCAAGCGCGCCTCGGACCGGATGCATCAGCTGATGTCCGCGAAGGCTTGGATACCAGCCAATGATGCGGCGGAGCTCGTGGCTGACGCGGAAGAAACCGCGATCCTGCGCATTCTGGTGGATGCCAGCAACCAGGAATTGGCGCGGGCCATTCCATTCCTGGTGTCCAAAAACATGCTCATTGCGTCCATCATCGTGCGCTCTGCGGCGATTGGTGAAATGCGCGTGGTGCAGTGGTCGTTGGCGCATCTGGCGGGTGTGAGGTTGTCGCGCGCCCATGAACTTATGTATGGCCGTGGTTTTCTGGGCTTCAAGTCGCTCCACGGCAAGTCCGGCCTGCCGCAATCATGTCTCGGAATCCTGCAGGCAGCCTGTGATGTCGCCAAAGACATGGACCGGGAAAATATTGATCTCGACCCTGAAAAGTTTGGCCGCTGTCTGATCGAAGCCCTGATGACGCGCTATGAAAACATGAACTCGGCCGAGAGGGCGAAGAACCTGGAGTTTATCGGACGTTTTGCTGAAGACCGTGTGCGCCAGATCGCCAAGCGCCTGAAAGCAGACATCGCGCGGGCGGCGTAGATTTCTAAACCTCGATATTGTCAATCAGCCTTGTTGTTCCCAGCCAGGCCGCCGCGAATAGCCTTAAGGGTTCATCTGTGTTGGGCAGCGGCACTGCCAGGGTTTCGGCATTGCGGACCGTTACATAGTCCACTCTGAAACCGAGGGTTGTCAGTGATCGGGCGGCGGCGCGGGTCGTAGT
>CAZJRH010000267.1:0-4943 GCA_964548215.1 uncultured Nitrospirota bacterium | reverse complement strand
GTATTGAAAACAACATCGCCCGACGCTTCGCCTTCGACGCCCAGGGCGCGGCCTTCAAACACCCGGCCATCGGCTAAAGCCAGTAGTGCGCGGTTCATAGCGCGCTCTTTTTCTCCTCTCCCCCTGGGGAGAGGGCAGGGTGAGGGGGATTGAAATAAATCCGGGTCATGTGCGCGCTCCCTGCGCTGCCGCCACTTCATGCGCCACTCGCCCTTCCACCAGCGTCAGCAGCACGCGGCCGTGCAGCATCCAGCCTTCGAAGGGCGTGTTCCGCCCCTTCGATTGAAATTGTCGCGGATCGACCGGCCAGCTTTCTTCCGGATCGATCATCACCAGGTCGGCCGGCGCGCCGGGAGCCAATGTGCCCATCGACCGCTGAAGAATTTTCGCCGGGCCATTCGTCAATGTCTCGATCAGCCGGCTGCGGGACAACTGCGACCGGCGCACCAGCTCGTAGCCGATGCTGAAGGCCGTTTCCAGGCCGATCACGCCGAAGGGCGCCCGATCGAATTCCTGCTCCTTTTCCTGGACGGCATGCGGCGCGTGGTCGGTGGCGATGGCGTCGATCGTGCCGTCGGCCAGCGCCTCGATCAACACTTCCTGATCACGGCGGCTGCCAAGCGGCGGATTCATCTTGGCATGGGTGCGATAGTCGAGCACCGCCTCATCCGTGAGCGCCAGATAATGAGGGCAGGTCTCGGCCGTGACCGGCAGCCCTTTGGCTTTCGCCGCGCGGATCAAGGCCACGGAGCCGGCCGCGCTGACGTGGGCGACGTGAAAGCGGCAGCCGGTCAATTCGACCAGCGCCAGGTCGCGCGCCACCATCGCCTCTTCCGACGCCGACGGAATGCCCTGCAAACCCAGTTGGAGCGAGACGATCCCTTCGTGCATGCAGCCGCCGGCGGACAGATGCAGATCCTCGCAATGGTCAATCACCAGCGCGCCCAGCCCTTTTGCATAGTCCATCGCCCGGCGCATGATCCGGCTGTTCATCACCGGCCGGCCGTCGTCGGAAATGGCCACGCAGCCGGCTTCCAGCAGTTCGCCAATCTCGGCCAGCTCCTCGCCCTGCGACCCCTTTGTGATCGCCCCCACCGGCAGCACCCGGACCGCGCCCTTCAATTGTGCCTGCTTCAAAATCAGCTCGGTCACGGAGCGATTGTCATTGATCGGGTTGGTGTTGGGCATGCAGCAAATGGTCGTGAAACCGCCCGCCGCCGCCGCGCGCGTGCCGGTCTGGACCGTCTCTTTATATTCGTAGCCCGGTTCGCGCAGATGCGTGTGCAGATCGATGAAACCGGGTGCAATCCAGCGGCCGGAGGCATCAAGCTTTTGGCAGCCGGCCGGCACGGCCTCCTTCGCCACCTTCCCGACCTTAGCGACCTTGCCATCGATAATGAGCAGATCGGCCGGCCCGTCAATTCCCTGGGAGGGGTCAATCAGATGGCCGCCGGTAATGAGCCAGGATGCCGTGTTCTTGCTCATGGCTGTGTTCCGCCCGAGAGCAGATACAACACGGCCATTCGTATCGCGACACCGTTGGTCACCTGCTCCAGGATCACCGACGACAGCCCGTCGGCCACGTCGGTCGCAATTTCCACACCCCGGTTAATCGGCCCCGGATGCATGATGAGGGCGTCCGGTTTGGCCCGGGCCACCCGCTCGGCGTTCAGTCCCCAGAGCCGGGCATATTCAGCGACGCTGGGGAAGAAGCCGCCGGTCTGCCGCTCGAGCTGCAGCCGCAGCATCATGATGACGTCGGCGCCGTCGAGCGCCCGGTCGAAATCTGTGAACAGTTCAATCTGCCCCGGCGCCGCGGTCAGCCATTGGCCCATCAGCGGCGGCAACATCGTGGCGGGGCCGGCCAGCCGCACGCGGGCGCCCATGGCGGTCAACCCAAAGAGGTTCGAGCGGGCCACCCGGCTGTGCAGGATGTCGCCGGCGATCACCACCGTCAAGCCCTCCACGCGCCCCTTCTTCTCCTTGATCGTGTAGAGATCAAGCAGCGCCTGCGTGGGATGCTCGTGCGCGCCGTCACCGGCGTTGATGACACTGCAGGAGAGGCGTCGGGCCAAGAGCGCGGGCGCGCCGGCCATCGGATGGCGGATGATCAGGATATCGCTCCTCATCGCTTCGATATTACGGGCGGTGTCGAGCAGTGTTTCGCCCTTGGTCGTGCTGCTGGTGGCGGTGGAGATATTGACGACGTCGGCGCTCAACCGCTTACCCGCCAGCTCGAACGACGTGCGGGTGCGCGTGCTCGCTTCGTAAAAGAGATTGACGATCGTCTTGCCGCGCAGCGCGGGGACTTTTTTAATCTCGCGGCCGCTTACTTCCTTGAACGATTCGGCCGCCTGAAGTATCTGGCCGATCTGCTCGGCCGACATGCCCTGGATCGAGAGGAGATCTTTTTGCTTCAGCGTCATGACGCGCTCCGCTTCGCGAGGAGGACATTGTCCTCCTCGCCCTCTTCTTCAAGCGAGACGGTAACGGTTTCATCCTGCCCGGTCGGGACATTCTTGCCGACATAATCGGCCCGGATCGGCAGCTCCCGGTGGCCGCGATCGATCAGCACGGCGAGCTGGATTGTCTGCGGTCGGCCGAGATCGATCAGGCCATCCATGGCGGCGCGGATCGTCCGGCCAGTGTAGAGAACGTCGTCCACCAGGACGACGTGGCGGTCGCTCAGCTCGCAGGGGATTTCGGTCTTGCGAAGCTGCGGCTGGGCCTTTTTCAGGTTTAGATCATCACGGTAGAGTGTGATGTCGAGAGAACCGACTGGCACGTCGGTCTTTTCGATTTCGGCGATTTTGCGGGCTAAACGCTTGGCCAAATGGACGCCACCCCGCTGGATACCGACGAGGGCCAGACGCTCAACACCTCGATTACGCTCAAGAATTTCATGGGCGATCCGGCTCACAGCCCGCTGGATGCCATCGCGGTCAAGGATCGTGCGGCCAGCGTCAGTTTTGGGGGTCATTTGGCCGCAAAAAAACCTTCGTCCACTGAGATGGAGAAGGCGTCGTCAAGAAGGCAATGCACTGTCGCTCCCCTTTCCAACCTCGCAGGGCTGGGTTTAAAGGTTGAAAGGACTATAACGGGTAACGTGGTATCTTGTCAAGCCAGCAAATGTTTCTTGCTTACATCACTTAAGAAATATTAAATCCAAAATAGATTTTATTGCCCATGCCGCAGTAGCCGACATTACAAACATAAGAACTGTCAATAAAATCTGTTTTCTTGGACGTCTTAAAATATCAACCACTGGATAGTATTTATTTCGAATGGCGATTAGAGCTTTCCCCCCATAGGTCCAAACATTCGATAAAAATAAAAAAACCACAATAAAAATATAGACCTCACTAAATTGGATGCTCATCAAGTGCATTAGTCGATTTGCCGAAAATACAGAAAAAACCGTTATCAAGATAACAGCGGTCAACTGAACTAGCATTTCGAAAATAACGCTATGCACAAGAACATTCCGTGCTGGTATTGCATCAATAACTTCGCCAAATCTTTTGACCACACCACTCACCCAAGTACTATTAGATCCAATGCATTGAAAACTACTTTCCCCATCGCGGCTCAGAATCAACGTAATCAGAGAATTTGCACGACTACCTTCCGGTAGAGCGCTTGCCTGTATTACCAAGCGAATATAATCCGCGCTATAATTCCTTTGGTAAATCTTATTAAACTCTCCGAAAGATGGACCCGAATAAGTTTCATTTCCGATTTTGATTTCACAAAGATATTCAACTACATCTGACGGGAAAAACATCTTTGTTTCTGCAATGAAACTATCAAACAAAGAGGAAATACTTTTGAAATCCTCCTCAGCAATAACCTTAAATTTAATAATGATGTTTCGTGCAATTAAATCGAATACCACCGGAAACACCTCACGCCATGTGTGAATCTAGGAGCAAAACTCGGCTTAGTATATTGAACAAGCATTGATAAATACAACTAATCCATACCTGTCAAAATTCTGAAAAGCGCCATATTCAAGCTGGGAGACTACCGGTCGTTGACTTTTTATTCGCTATCCTAAAAGTAGGGCGCGAGTTTACTATTCTCCTCTCTTCCCCCCTCAGACTCCGCCCCCGATATGAATTGACATCCCCGGGTCGCCTCCCCTACCATCCCCCCGTGCGCATCCTGACTGCGGCGGTCAAAAAATTCTTCAAGGCCAACGGCCTGCTGCTGGCCTCCGGGCTGGCCTTCGACATCATCCTCTGCGTGATCCCCTTCTTTTTCGTCGTCATCTCCATACTAGGCTACACCCTCTCCACCGATCAGGCGATTGCCGGCGCGCACGAGGTGCTCCGGCAATTTCTGCCGCGCTCGCACGAATTCTTCGCCGACACCCTGCCCCAGATCGCGGCGAAGCGGCAATTCTACGGCCTGGTGGGGATTGCGCTCTTTCTCTTCGCTTCGAGCGTCGCCTTCGGCTCGGTGCGCACGGTGCTCGACACGCTCTTTGACGCGTCTCGTCGCCGTAACTTCTTCATCGGCAAGGGGATCGATCTGCTGATGATGCTGGCCGTGGCGGGGATGTTCGCGCTGGTGGTGGGACTTGAATCGGTGCTGGTCTTCTTGCGCGGTGCCGGCCAACAGATTCCCCTGCTGGCGGGATGGCTCGAACCTGGCTGGAACTTGCTCGGCCGTCTGCTGGGCTTCGGGCTGACGTTCGGCCTGTTCTATCTGATCTTTCACGTCTGCCCCAGCCAACGCATCAGCCGCCGGGCGCTCTTGGTGGCTTGTCTGATCGGAACGGTCTTGCTGGAGCTGTCGAAATGGTTCTTCGCCTGGTTCGTCGCCCATGCCACCACCTATGCCGTCCTCTACGGTACGCTCAGTGGTTTCTTCTTTTTCCTTCTCTGGACCTACTACGCCTCGCTGGCGTTTATCCTGTCGGCCACGATCGCGGCGGTCGT
>CAZJRH010000266.1:0-2129 GCA_964548215.1 uncultured Nitrospirota bacterium | reverse complement strand
TAATCGGCGCCGCCGTCAGCCGCCGCCATCGCCTCGTCGAGCGTGTGGGTGGAAACGCCGATGAACCGCCCCGCGCCCAGATGCGCGCGGGCGATCGACAGCGGCAAATCCTCCTGTCCGAGATGGAGCCCGTCCGCGTCGACGGCCAGGGCGAGGTCAAGCTCGTCGTTGATAATCAGGGCGGCGCCGGCCTGGCGCGTCAGTTCGCGTAAACGGCGGGCTTCTTCATACTGCGCGCGGCGAGACAGCGCCTTTTCGCGATACTGAACCCAGCGCACGCCGGCCGAGCAGGCCGCGTCCACCACGTCGAGCAGGGGACGGCCCCGGCAGGCCGTCCGGTCCGCGATCAGGTAGAGCGGCGCAACGGCGACCATGCGGGCGTCGGCCTCATTCGCCGGCGATGAATTTTTCGAGGAAATTGGTGGAGTACTTGCCCTTGATGAAGGCCGCATCCTGCAGGATGCGCTGATGCAGCGCAATGTTCGTCTTCACGCCCCGAATCTCGCACTCCCCCAGTGCGCGCAGCATGCGCGCCATCGCCTCTTCGCGGGTGTCGCCGTGCGCGATGATTTTCGCGATCAACGAATCATAGAAGGGCGGCACGGGACAACCGGCGTAGAGCGCCGAATCGACGCGGATGCCGGGGCCGCCCGGCGGGGTGTAATGGGTCACGGTGCCCGGCGACGGCGTGAAGGTCTCGGGACATTCGGCGTTGATCCGGCATTCGATCGCGTGGCCCCGCAGCCGGATGTCGGGTTGCCGGTAACTGAGCGGCCGGCCCGCGGCGATGCGGATCTGTTCCTTGACCAGATCGACGCCGGTCACCACCTCAGTCACCGGATGTTCCACCTGGATGCGCGTGTTCATCTCCATGAAGTAAAAATTGTTCTGCTTGTCGAGTAGAAATTCAACGGTGCCGGCGTTCACGTAGCCGACGGCCCGGACCGCGTCCACCGCCACCCGGCTCAATTCCCGCCGCAGCGCTTCCTCGATCACGGGCGACGGCGCCTCCTCCAGCAACTTCTGATGGCGCCGCTGGATCGAACAGTCCCGCTCGCCGAGCGTGATGACCCGTCCCTTGTCGTCGGCCATGACCTGGATTTCGATATGACGGGGTTCGAGATAATATTTCTCCACATAGAGACTGTCGTCCCCGAACGCCCCCTTGGCCTCCGCCTGGGCCGATTGGAACGACTTGGCCAGCTCGTCCTCCCGGTTCACCACCCGCAAGCCGCGCCCGCCCCCGCCGGCCGCCGCCTTGATCATGACCGGATAGCCCAGGGTGGTCGCCACGCGGGCCGCCTCCTGCTCGTTGATGACAACCCCTTCGCTGCCCGCCACGACCGGAATCGATTTTTTGCGCATGACCTCGCGCGCCTTCGCCTTGTCGCCCATCAGGGCGATATGCTCCGCCCGCGGGCCGATGAAACGCAGGCCGACCGATTCGCAGACCTCCGCAAAATGCTTGTTCTCGGCAAGGAAGCCGTAGCCGGGATGGATGGCATCGGCGCCGGTGATTTCCGCCGCGCTGAGAATGTTCGGGATGTTGCGGTAGCTGAGGCCGTTGTCGGCCGGGCCGACGCAGACCCGCTCGTCCGCCTGCCGCACGTGCAGTCCGTCGGCGTCGACGTCGGAAAAGATCGCCACCGTGCGGATGTTGAGTTCCTTGCAGGCCCGGATCACGCGCAGCGCGATCTCGCCCCGGTTGGCGACCAGAATTTTATTGAACATCGTCATGAACTGTCACGTGGAATAGCGTCAGGGGGCCCCGCACGGTGACCGACACCGGGCTCATGCGGGCGTCAGGCCGACGGCGCCGACTCGATCCGAAACAGGGATTGGCCATATTCCACCGGTCGGGCGTTCTCCACCAGCACCTCCAGCACCCGGCCATCGACTTCCGACTCGATCTCGTTCATCAATTTCATCGCTTCCACAATGCAAAGGATCTGCCCCGTCTTGACGACATCCCCCACCTCGACGTAGTTCGGGCCGTCGGGCGAGGCGCTGCGATAGAAGGTTCCGACAATCGGCGATTTCACCAGCGTGCCCCGTTCGGGCTGGGGCGCGGGGGCCGCCGGCTGCTCCGC
Organism: uncultured Nitrospirota bacterium; assembly: GCA_964548215.1. GTDB lineage: Bacteria > Nitrospirota > Nitrospiria > JACQCE01 > JACQCE01 > JBFMAJ01. The sequence goes on along the minus strand of CAZJRH010000266.1, from coordinate 39 downwards.
GTTCCGCGACGCCGACGCCGCAAGCGCCGGCGAACCTCC
>CAZJRH010000265.1:0-6968 GCA_964548215.1 uncultured Nitrospirota bacterium | reverse complement strand
GTCATCGGCGAGACGACGGAGATCGGCGATCATGTGACGCTGTTTCAGGGCGTCACGCTGGGCGGGACGGGCAAGGAACGGGGCAAGCGTCATCCGACGCTGGGACACCATGTCGTGGTGGGCGCCGGCGCGAAGATTCTCGGCGGCATCACCATCGGCGACCATGTCAAAGTCGGCGCCAATTCCGTGGTGCTCTCGTCGGTGCCTCCGCATTCCACGGTGGTCGGCATTCCCGGACGGGTGAAGCGCATGGAGGCGGGGGCCGATAAAGATGAGCGGATGCTCGATCACGCCAATATTCCGGACCCCGTCAGCGAGCGATTGGAAAAGCTTGAGGCGGAAATCGCCAAGCTGCGGCGGAGCGGGAGCGATCATGGCGGGTAAGGTGTTGCTGGTCGATGACACGGAATTTTATCAGAGGGCCTACAAGAACAAGCTGACGACCGAAGGGTTTCTGGTCACGACGGCCAGCAACGGCGTGGAAGCCTTGCGGCATCTCGGACAGGAACTGCCGGATGTCATTCTGCTGGATCTGATGATGCCGATCATGGACGGGTTTAAGGTGCTGCAGGCGGTCAAGGCCGATGCGCGGCTGAAGGCGATTCCCGTGATTATCTTTTCCGCGAAGGGCGTGACCGAAGAGGTGGAGCAGGCGATCAAGCTGGGCGCGAGCGATTATCTGATCAAGGCGACGACGACTCCGAACAAAGTCCTCGAAAAAATCCGGCAGGTGTTGAGCACGGTGAAAAAGGCGGATTAGTAAGGAAAGAGCGGATTAAGGATTAATAAAGAAAGGGCGGGGTAAGGGATACATGTCCCTTAATCCGCCTTTTCTCTTCTAACCCTTAATCCGGATTGCCCTTCTAATCCGCATTTTCCGTACTACATCCCCATAATCTGATAACCCGCGTCCACGTAGATCACTTGGCCGGTGATCCCGCTCGACCAGGGGCTGCACAGAAACAGCGCGGTGCGTCCCACCTCTTCCGGCGTAATATTCCGGCGTAATGGGGCTTTCGATTCGGCAAGATGAAGCATATCTTTAAATCCTGAAATCCCGGCGGACGCCAGGGTTTTGACCGGGCCGGCCGAAATGGCGTTCACGCGCAGCCCCTTGGGGCCGAGATCGGCCGCCAGGTAGCGCACGCTGGCTTCCAACGCGGCCTTGGCCACGCCCATGACGTTGTAGCGCGGGACCACCTTCTCGGCGCCGTAATAACTCAGCGTGACGACGCTTCCGCCGCGCCCTTCCATGAGCGGCAGCGCTTCGCGGCACAGGGCGGTCAGGGAATAGGCGCTGACGTTCAGGGCCAGCAAAAATCCTTCGCGCGACGTGTTCACGTAGTCGCCCTGCAGATCCTTGCGATCGGCAAACGCGAGGGAATGGATCAGATAATCGAGGCCGCCGTGTTGGGTTTTGACGGCCTGGAAAAAATCCCGGATCTGCTCATCGCTGGTGACGTCGCAGGGGAGGACCACCTTGGCGCCCACCTCCTGGGCCAGCGGGCGGACGCGCCGTTCCAGCGCCTCGCCCACATAGTTGAAGGCCAGCTCGGCGCCTTCTTCATGCAGCGCCTTCGCGATGGCCCAGGCGATGCTGCGTTCATTGGCCACGCCAAAGATGGCGCCGACTTTGCCGCTCAGTAACCCCATGGTGTTCTGAATGATAAAAGAACTCGGCTCTGAATGCAACGGCGGATTAGTGGAGAAAAGGCGGATTAGAGGGACAAGGGCGGATTAAGGATTAAAGGAAAAATCGGGGTAAGGGTTAATTGAACACTTAATCCGCACTCTCTTTACTACCCCTTAATCCGCTTTTATAACGCACGGCCACCAAATACAACCCACATGCAGGAGCAGGCGGCCCCGCTAGTCGGCGATCGCGTTCATTGAGAATGTCATCGATTCGACTCACCGGCCAGCGGCCCCGGCCGATTTCGATCAAGGTGCCGACGATGGTGCGGGCCATTTTATAGAGAAATCGATCGGCCTCGAGTTGAATGAGCAGCTCCGGCGGGCGCGAAACGATCCGGCAGGCGCGCAATCGGCATCGGGAAGAACGAGTCGGCGATCGGTGGGGGTCAGCATTCTGAAAGCCGGCAAAATCATGGCGGCCGACCAACCGGCGCGCGGCATTGCGCATGGCCGCAATGTTGAGCGGGTAGGGCCAATGCCAGGCCCGATCGGCCATCAGCGCCGGACGGGTGGGGCGACGCCAGAGCCGGTAGTCATACTGCTTGCTGATCGCCCGTCGCCGCGCATCAAAGCCGGCCGGAGCCGAAGCGGCCTCGACGACAACGAGATCGGCGGGCAACCGATTGTTGAGCGCCTTCTGCCAGGCCATGGGCGGCAGGGACGCATTCGAGGTGAAACTGGCCACTTGTCCGAGCGCGTGCACACCCGCGTCGGTGCGGCCGGCGCCGGTGACGCGCACCGCACGGCCGGCCACCTCGGCAATGGCCGCTTCCAGCGCGCCTTGCACCGTCAATTCACGCGGCTGCCGCTGCCACCCATGATACCGGCGGCCGTCGTATTCAAGCGTTAATTTAATAACGGGCATTTGCGTATTGGTAACGATCGTATGGGCGGTGGGGGGTTATTAGGGGAGGAGATGCGCCTCTCCCCCCTAATTTCAGCGAGCGCCCAATCAGCGCGAGCGAATCAAGACTGCAACGCGGCCGTCGCCAGATATTGCTGAATCCCTTCGCGCAGCGCCTCGGCAACTTTCTGGCGGTAGGCGGGCTGTCCGAGCCGCGCTTCTTCCGCGGGATTGCTGATAAACGAGACTTCGGCCAGGATGCTCGGCATCGAGGATTTCATCAAGACATAGAACGGCGCCCGCTTCACGCCCAGATCGTTGACCCGGTATTGCCGGCCGACCGTGCGGACAAAGGCGTCGCGGGTCTGGTGCGCGAGCAAAATCGAATGATTGATCCGGTAATCGAGCGCCATGTCGCTGAAGATCTGTTCCAGGTCATTCATTTGGGCCTCATCGCTGCCGTTTTCGCGCGCCGCGGTCGCGCGCGCATCGGCGTCGGTCGCCCGGCCCAGCAGATAAATTTCCACGCCCGAGACGTTGCGCTTGGGGCTGGCATTGGCATGGATCGAAATGAACAGGTCGGCCTGGCGGTCGTTGGCGAGTTTTGCCCGGTCATCCAATGAGATGAAGGTGTCGTCCTTGCGGGTCATGACGACCGTATGGCCCTGCCGCTCAAGCAACCGCCGGAGCCGGTGGCCGATGTCGAGCACCATCTCCTTTTCCTGCAGTCCTTTGCGGCCGATGGCGCCGGGATCCTTGCCGCCATGGCCCGGATCGATCACGATCAACTTGGAGGCCGGAGAGGCGGCCGTCGGTTGCAACCGCCCCGACGGCGTCTGCGCCGGCGGCGGACCGGCGTTCTCCGGCGGCGCCGTCGTGGGCGCATCGTGCAGATCGAGCACGATGCGATCGGGATTCTGCATGATGAATAATTGCGGCGTCGGCGAGCCTTTCAGTTGTACGATGGCCAGCGTGGCGGTCGAGGTTGGTTGGGACAAATGAATGGTGGAAAAATGCGGGCTTTCCCGGGCCGTGACCGTTGCCGGCAGACCAGACGCCGGCACGGCGGCCAGCATGGTCACCCGCAACTCCCGGCCGTCCGGACTGGTCTGGACTTCGTACGCCGTGGGCTGAGTGAGGTCGAACACGATCCGGGTGTGCGTGGGATGGGCGCCGGTGCGCACGCCGGTGATCGTTGACAGCGAGACGGTCTGTGCGGCGACGCCGGCGGGAATCCCCATGATGATGGAGACCATGATGGGTGCCATCAGCAGGATCGTCCGCATGACCGAAACCCTAGCCTACGGCGGGTTAATTGTCAAGACATTGACTTTATGGATGATTTTGGATAACGTACCGCCTTCAATCCGTGGGGAGGAATGGCGTGGCGGTTGAGCGAACATTAGCAATTATCAAACCGGACGCGGTCAAGCAGCGTGCCATTGGGAAGATTCTGCAGCGGTATGAAGAGACCGGCCTGCAGATCATCGAAATGAAGATGACTCAGCTCACGCCCGCGCAAGCCGACGCTTTCTACGCCGTTCACCGCGCGCGCCCCTTCTTTCAGAGTTTGGTCAACTTCATGGTCACCGGCCCCGTGGTGGTGGTGCTCTTGGAAGGGGAACAGGCCGTCGAGCGACATCGGACGCTGATGGGCGCCACCGACCCCGCGAAGGCGGCCCCGGACACGCTGCGCAAAGCGTTCGGCCGATCCATCGAAGAGAACGCGGTTCATGGATCCGATTCGCCAACCACTGCCGCGGAGGAAGTCCGCTTTTTCTTCGGTCCGCCGGCCGCGGGTCGGTAACCTGGGGCGCTTCACCTTGGCGGCCGTCGCGTTGTGCGCCGGCCTGATCGCCTGTCAGACCACGCCGTCTCCGGTTGCTCCCGTTCCCGTTGCCCCCCTTGAGCGCACACTCGAACAGGCGCGCGCTTCAGCCCGCCGGGGCGACGTCGTAGAAACGCGCCAACTGGCCCTCTCGGCGCTGCAGCATTTCCCCGGACAACCCGGTTTGGCCGACGCTCAATGGTTGCTGGCCTTCAGTTACCTGCGTGACCGGGCGTTTGAGCGGGCGGCAGAAGAATACCGGCAGTTCCTGAGCAATTATCCCGACGACTCCCGCCGGAAGGAGGCTCAGCGGCGCATCGCCTCCCTGGCCCGCCGCGCGACACCCTCATCCCCGGAGCGACGAGTCGCCGTGCAACTGGCCTGGCTGCCGGCCGCGCCCGAAGCGCGCGCCGCCCTGTGGCGCGACTTTGCCGTGCAGGGCATCGACACGATCATCATCAAGGGATTTCGCAACCGCCAGGATCCGCCCTATGGCGCGGAGCCGGCCGGCGAAGCGCGCGCAGGCGTCTATTTTCCCACGCCCCACGCGCCACTCGTGCAGAATCTGATCGATGAGATCGTGGCCGACGCTCATGGGGCCGGCCTCGATGTCTTTGTCTGGATGCCGGTGCGGGCGATGGATTGGGTGGTGGAACGCCATCCCGAGTGGCAGGATTGGTCGTTCGATCCGAAATCGGGCGCGTTGGGTCCGTCGGGACGCTTGGATCCGTGGCATTCCGACGTGCAAACCTATCTGGGCGGGTTGCTCGGCGATCTGGCCGACCTGGACATCGATGGGCTGCTGTTGGGCGAAGATCTCTTCGTCGGCGAGTATGCCGGCCTGGGTCCCGCGGCGCGCGCCCGGTTTGCGACCGAGTTTCAAATATCACCCGAGCCGGCGCTGTTCTGGAAGACGACGGGCGGCGCGAGTACGCGCCTGCCGCTCTTCTGGCGATGGGCGGGTTGGAAAAGCCGCGCCACCGGCGAACAACTGGCCGCCCTGGCCGGTGCGCTTCGAGACGCGCATCCGGCGCTGCGGGTGGCGCAAAATGTCATGCCTGAAGCGATCACCCTGCCGGCCGACGCCCTGGCCCGATGGAACCTGGATCTGCTTGCGCTCGCGCCGGCGGCCGATTACCTCGCGCTGCTGACCTACCCGCAGGCGGCCCAATCGGAGGAGGCGCTGGCCGAACTGGTCGGGCGCGCCGTGCAACTGGCGGGCGGGGCCCAGCGGGTCATGGTCAAGGTGGCGTTGATCGACCGGCCGACCGGGCGGCGTTTACCCGACGCGCAGGTGGCGCGGTTTCTGTCGGCCGTCCACCGCGATCATCTGCCCAGCGTCGTCTATCTGTACAACAGCGGCGCAATTCATCAACTGCCGCAGCGGCATCTTCCGCGCCCGTCGCGGCTTGACTAACCCCCGGAGGGTTTAGTATTGTCCGCCATCGTATTTCGCCGGCGCATTTTTTTGGAGGGAGTGGGATGAGTCCTGATGATCTCAAATATCACCGCGAACATCAGTGGATCCGCATCGACGGCAATCGCGCCTCCGTCGGCATCACCGACTACGCCCAACGCGAGCTCGGCGACCTCGTCTACGTGGAAATGCCCGAGGTCGGGGCGGAGGTGACGGCCGAGGAAGACGTGTCTGAAATCGAATCGACCAAGACCACGGCGCCGTTGATTGCGCCCGTGACCGGCCGCATCGTCGAAGTCAATGAGGAACTGAAGGATGCCCCCGAACACGTCAATGAAGATCCCTACGGCAAGGGCTGGATCATGACGATCGAGATGAGCGACCCCGGGGAGTTGGAAGATCTCATGGACGCCAAAGAGTATGAGGAGTTCCTCAAAGAGCAGGCGTGACGGCGACCGTCATCCGCCGTCGGCGGATGACCTCGATCGTCAATTCGCCCTCATCAGCCGCGGCGTCGTCGAAGTCATCCCCGGAGCGGACGAGCTGCGGGAACGGCTGCGCCAATCCCTGGCCGACCGGCGGCCTCTGCGGATCAAAGCCGGCTTCGATCCCACCGCGCCCCATCTCCATCTCGGCCACGCGGTCCTGTTCCAGAAGCTGCATCAGTTTCAGACGCTGGGCCACACCGTCACCTTTTTGATCGGCGACTTCACCGGCATGATCGGCGATCCCAGCGGCATGAGCGAGACCCGCAAGCCGCTCACGCGGGCGCAGGTGCTGGAGAACGCTAAGACCTATCAGAAACAGATCCGCCATTTTCTCGATCCGAAGAAGACCACGATCGCCTTCAACAGCGAATGGATGGGGTCGATGACGACGGAATCGTTCATCGCGCTCGCCGCGCAATATAATGTCGCCCGCATGCTGGAGCGGGAGGATTTCCGGACACGGTTCGAAGACCACCGGCCGATCGGGCTGCATGAATTTCTCTATCCGCTGGTGCAAGGCTACGATTCCGTGCACCTGAAGGCGGACATAGAGCTGGGCGGCACGGATCAGAAATTCAATCTCCTGGTCGGCCGCGACCTGCAGAAGCAGGCCGGCCAGCCGCCGCAGATTGTGATCACGCTGCCATTGCTCGAGGGGACCGACGGCGTGCGCAAAATGAGCAAGAGCTTCGGCAA
>CAZJRH010000264.1:0-2270 GCA_964548215.1 uncultured Nitrospirota bacterium | reverse complement strand
CCCAGACGTGGGACCTGCCCGAGGAATCAGCAAAGGAACCGGCCATCCGGTTTCATCGGGTGCCGGCGATTCGAAAGCCGGCCTGGCTGCAGGCGCTGATGTTTCACTGGAACGTCAACCGGCTGCTCCCACGGGAAGAGTTCGACGTGGTGCTGGGGTCGGGGCTGGTGCTCTTCGCGCCGCAGGATGTCTACCGGCTCAGCGGCGGATTGATGGAGGAATGGCTGCAGGTGCGCTATCCTCTGGGCCCGATCCGGCTGCTGGCCATGCTCGCGCGGCCGGTCTATCTGGTCAACTGCTGGTTGGAGCGCCGGCTGCTGCAGGGCGGGGTCGTGCATGTGATCGCCAATTCACAACGCTACGGGGCGCAGGTGGTGAAACGCCACGGGCTGCCGTCCGACCGGCTCAGCGTGGTCTACAACGGGTACGATCCGGAGCGTTTCAACGTCAGCCGGCTCTCGTCACTTCGGGCGGAAGCCCGGCGGGCGCACGGCATCCCGGATGACGGCGTCGTGCTGCTGTTCGTTTCCCAGGATTTCTTGCGCAAGGGTCTGGATCTGCTTCTTCGCGCATTGCCGGCCGTGCTGCGGAAACATCCGAGGACGTGGCTCTTTATCGTCGGGAAAGACCGGCAGGGCCGTTATCTGCGGCTGGCGCGGCGCCTGGGCGTCGATCGCCGCCTTGTGTTCTCCGGGCCGACGAACGCCGTGGAACGCTACTATGCCATGGCCGACGTGTTTGCGCTGCCCACGCGCTATGATCCCTTTGCCAACGTCTGTCTGGAGGCGATGGCCTGCGGTCTTCCCGTCGTGACGTCCCGGATCAACGGCGCGTCCGAGTTGATCCGGGACGGGGAGAGCGGGTACGTGCTGAACGACCCCGGCGACGCGGCCGCGTTGTCGGACCGTCTATGCCGCTTGTTGAGCCCCAAGCACCGGACGGCCATGGGGTGTCGGGCAGCGGAAGCGGCCGCCCCCTATACGCAGGCGCGCCATCTGGCCGAAATAGAGCGGGTCTTTGACGAGGTGCGCGAACGCGCCGAGCCGGCGCGTTCGTTGCGCCGTTCGCTTAAACCGCTTGAGGGCGGCATGATCATCAACGGCGCCTATGAGGAGCTGTTGCAACGGCACGGGCTGGACCGGTTTGAAACCCTGATGGGCTATGAAGAAGGCACGCCGATCAAGGCAAGGCCCGGGAAGAGAATTTTTCAAATGCGACTGGAAGATGACGGCGCGCCGGTCGTCTTTTACCTGAAACGTCACCGGCTCCCCCTCACGTGGGTCCAGCAGTTGCAGTGGCGGCTGGGGCGCCGCCCACCGACCGAGGGCCGGAAGGAATGGGAGCAAATTCTGCTGTGCCACGACGCCCGTGTGCCCACGGTGACGCCGGTGGCGGCAGGGGAGCGAATCGTCGGCAGCGGGGTGCAGGAGTCCTTTGTGCTGACGGTCGGGCTGCAACACTACAGTTCGCTGGAATGGTTGCTGCCCAAACGCTTCGTCTCGCCGTTGACCCGCGAGTTGCTGGGGGAGAAACGGCGCCTGATCCGCACCGTGGCCGAGTTGATGCTCCGTCTGCATTGGGCCGGGCTCTACCACCGGGATTTTTACCTGGCCCACCTCCTGCTGCACAAGGACTTCGCCGATCCGCCCGACCTTCGCCTCATTGATCTGCAGCGCGTGCTCGTGCGCCCGTGGCTGGCGTATCGCTGGCGCGTCAAGGATGTCGCCTCCATTTACTACCATGCCCGCCACATCGCGCCGGGCAACTTCCTGCTGTCACGGACCGATGCGCACCGGTTTCTCACTGTCTATCGCCCCGCATGGACGCGCCATCGGCGGTTCCTGCGGGCGGTCGACCGAAAAATGGAAAGGATCGCACGCCATGTCCGCCATGTCTCCCGATCAACGCGTTGACGCCATCCCCCGGGCCGCCGGTCTGCTGCTCAATAAGACCTACGAGGAGGCCGACTTCCTGGAGCCCGACGTCGACGCGATGGCGCGGAAGCTGCGCTGGTATGCGCGCCGGCTGTTTCTCCGCGGCATTCCGTTCGGCGTCAACGGCGTGATCCGGCGCCGTTTCTACATCCGGCGGTTCAAAATGTGGGAGTACGCGCGGGGGCTGGCCTACAGCCGCATCGCGCCCGGGATGCGCGTGCTCGATTTCGGCGGCGGCGCCACGCTGCCGGTCTTCTATCTGGCCGAACGAGGTTGTGAGGTGATGAGCGTGGACATCAACCGGCAGTTCGTCGATGCGACCAACGCGCTCGCCGC
>CAZJRH010000263.1:0-1800 GCA_964548215.1 uncultured Nitrospirota bacterium | reverse complement strand
ACCACCTTGGCCGTGGGGTAGACCGCGTGCAGACGGGTCAGACGGGAATCCGGAACGGCGGCCACGCCGATATTGGGATCGATCGTGCAGAAGGGATAACTGGCCACGGCGGCCGACCCGCTGACCAGCGCGTTAAACAGGGTCGATTTACCGCTATTTGGCAGACCGACCAGACCGCAACGAAGCGCCATGTGGGAAAACCTGTTCTCTTATCCGGCGGGGCGCCGGTTATAGCGATTCATCGCCGCCTCGTACCCGTCAACCACCAGGCACCGGAGGGCGTCAACCGCCTGTTGCTTCATGGCCTCCACCGCCGGACGGTCTCCCGCGGGCACCTCGTCCAGCACATGATCCACGGCGCCGCCGACGGCCGCCGGACGGCCGATCCCCAGCTTCAGGCGCCCGAACTGCTGCGTGCCGACCGCGTCGATCACCGATTGCACGCCCCGGTGGCCGCCGTCCCGCCCGCCCCAGCGCACGCGCAGCTCCCCCAGCGGCAGATCCATCTCATCGTGCACGACGATCATGACATCAGGCGCCACGGCGCATTCCGCCAGTAAGGCGGACACCGCCACGCCGCTTTCATTCATATAGAGTCGGGGAATGGCGATGGTCACGGAATGATGATCGATCCGCCCGGCGCCGGAGAAGAACAACGGGTGGGATGGTTTCAGCGCAATATGCTGCTGGGCGGCAAAGAGCTCGACCACCTCCGCCCCGAGGTTGTGCCGGGTGTCTTGATAGCGGTCGCCTGGATTGCCGAGACCCACCAACAGCGATGGGCTTATCCCTTGGCTTTCGATTCCTTCTTCTCCTCCTTGACCTCTTTCTTCACCTCTTTCTCTTCCTTGCCGGCCGCGGCGGCGGGCTTCGCGGCGGCGCCCTCAGCCGCCACTTCCTCGTCCTTCTTCTCCTTCTTGAGCAGCTCCGGTTCCTTGGTGTCCTTGGCGGTCGCGGTCAACAATTGCTCCAGCTTCGCCTCGGAGATCGGCGCGGCCACCGAGACGACCGCCTCGTCCTGCGGGGTCAGGATCTTCACGGCCGGATCCACGATCAGATCGCGCACGTGCAGCGACTGGTTGATGAGGAGCGCGGAAGCGTCGATCTTGATGTCGTCCGGGATCGACAGGGGCAGACATTCCACCTCCACTTCGCGCAGATGGTGGTGCAGCACGCCGCCCTCTTTGACGCCCGCGGGCGTCTCACCCATCACCTGCAGGGGCACCGACACCCGCAGCGGCTTATTCAGGGAAATCTCGAACAGATCCACGTGCAGCACCCGATCGGTCACCGGATCCCGCTGGGCCTCCCGCACGATGGCCACGCATGCGCGCTGTTTTCCGCCCTCCGTCACGTTCAGGTTGATCAGCGCGTGCTCGCCCGCGCTGGTCTGCAGCAGCAGCTCAATCGCCTTTTCATTGATGGTCAGCAACACGGAGGCGCCCTGATGATAGAGCACCGCGGGAATCTGTCCCTGGCGGCGCAGCGTTCGCGCCACGCCCTTGCCCGCCGTCTGTCTCATGCCAACTTCCAAATCCACCCGTTTCATATGTCCCTCGTTTCGATTGCTTCCCCGATGCCGTGATGAATGTTACACAAAGAGCGAACTGACCGACTTTTCCTCATGAATCCGCTTGATCGCCTCGGCCAGCAACGGGGCGACGCTGAGCACCTTCAGCTTGGGGCAGGTCGTGTTCTTGCCGTTCAGCGGCACCGTGTTGGTCACGACCACTTCATCGATCTCCGACTCGTTCAATCGCTCCAGCGCGGGGCCGGAGAGCACGGCGTGCGTGCTGCACC
>CAZJRH010000262.1:0-2510 GCA_964548215.1 uncultured Nitrospirota bacterium | reverse complement strand
CAATTCGTACCGGAGCACCTCCGCGAAGTCCTGGACGGCGCGGCCCAGGGCCGGGGCCCGATCGGCCACGTCCGCCCCAAACAGGGCTTGCGTGATCACTGCCAACGCCAGCTCCGTCATCTGCTCGCCCATCTCGATCGGGAGCGCATCCGTCCCGTCGTCCTCTGTCCGGAACGGGGCGAGGTGAGCGAATGGCTCGAAGCGAACGGCATTGAGGCCCTGATTGCCCGGTTGCCGCATGCGTCGCTGCGCTCGGGCCTTCGCACCCTGCGCACCGTCTGGCGCATGATCCGCCTGTTGCAAGCCCGCCGAATCGCGCTGGTGCACACCGACTCTCCGCGCGAAACGCTCTATGCCGGACTGGCCGCCCGGTTCTGTAGCTGGCGCCGGGTGCCGTTGATCTGGCATGTCCGGGCGAGCAACGGGGAGTGGGCGGATCGGTGGCTCGTGGGACTCTCGAGCCGCCTCATCCTGGTGGCCGACGCCCTGCGCACCCGCTTCCGCATGACCATGCCGAGCGATCAGATGAACCGGCTGGTGGTGATTCATAACGGCGTGGAGCTGCCCGAGTTGGGCGAGGCGAAGGAACTCCGGCACACGCTCAACAAGGAATGGGACCTCGACCCGCAAACGGTTCTGATGGCTGCGGTCGGCCGTGTCGAGCCGCTCAAGGGCGCCGCCGTCTTGATCGATGCGCTGGGCCAGTTGCCGGAGCGAGCCGACTATCGGCTGCTCTTTCTCGGGGAGATCGAGCCGGCCTATCACAAACAATTATTGGCGAAGGCCGACGCCCTGGGCGTGGCCGGCCGGATTCATTTCATGGGCCATCGCACTCCGGTGCAGCCGTGGATTGAGGCGGTCGATTTTCTTGTGCATCCATCGATATTTGAAGCATTCCCTCGAGTGATTCTTGAAGCCATGGCGGCCTCCAAACCGGTTGTTGCCGCCATGGTGGGCGGCGTGGCCGAGGCCGTGACGGACGGAGAGACGGGCCTGCTGGCGCCGGCCGGCGACGCCGTGACGCTGGCCAAGGCGATGGGACGATTGATGCGGGACCGGTCGCTGCGCGAACGGATGGGCCGGGCGGGCCGCCAGCGGGCGGAGCAGTATTTCAGCGCTGCTGAGCATACCCGGCGGGTGGAAGCCCAGTACCGCGCACTGCTGGGGGAGCGCGCATGAGTCAACAGGCAACCGGTGTCGCCCCGGCGCCGCGTGCGGCGGCGGAGTGCTGCCCGCTGTGCGGCGGCCGTTCGATGGGCACCATCGAGCGTTCGGGCGAGGTGCGGGTGGAGCGGTGCGCGCAATGCGATGTCGCCTATGTGACGCCGCCGCCCCCGGTGAGCGAACTGCAGGAGCATTATGACGAAGGCTATTACGCCGAATGGATCACGAGCCAGGCACGGGCGCGCCGCCGCCTCTGGCGGCAACGGCTGGCGATGGTCTGGGCACGGCGCACGAGTGGCGACCTGCTCGACGTGGGCTGCGGCGATGGTTCATTTTTACAGATGGCGCAACTGGCCGGCTTTCGCTGCGCCGGCACGGAACTCTCCGCCTATGCCGCCCGGCGCGTGCGCCAGCACTACGGCGTGCCGGTCACGGCCGGCCCCCTGCGATCGGGCAACCGGCCGGACGGCTCGTTCGACGTGATCACCATGTGGCACGTGCTCGAGCACCTGATCGATCCCCGCGGCGATCTCGACGAGGCGCGCCGGCTGCTGCGCCCGGGGGGAGTCTTGTTTGTGGCCGTGCCCAATCGTTCGAGCCGCCTCTTCAATCTGGTCTATCGGGTGATGAAGGGCGCCGAGCCCCCGCTCTATACGCCGCAGGACAAGGAGCTGCATCTCTTCCATTTCACATCGAAGAGTTTGCGGCGGCTGCTGGAGAGCTGCGGCTTCATCGTCCAGCACGTCGGACTCGACGTGCCCGACGCCGACTGGCGCAAACGCTGGGTCGACGGGGCGGCGCGCGCCTGGTTTCATCTGACCGGCCGGAACCGCACGATGGCGATGTGTGTGATTGCGAAAAAACCGTCCGAGGCCGCGCATGCTGCGTAAGCGGATCAAAGACGTGCTCAAGGCGCTCTTCTTCGCCGCGCGCGCGATCGGCCTGCCGGTGTTGTTGCTGCCGCTGCGCTGGCCGCGGCGCTTCCGGCCCGAAACGGTGCAGAGGATTCTCGTGATTCGCCTCGATCGTTTAGGCGATCTGGCCCTGACGCTGCCGCTGATTAATGCGCTCAAGCGCCGGTGGCCGTCGGCCGAGGTGACGCTGCTCTGCCGGGAGGCGACGGCGCCGCTGGCTGAAGGGCACCCGACGATCGATCACGTGCTCACCATGCCGGGCACCGGGCAATCGGCCGGCCGCCGGGCGACTGGCTGGCCGTCGGCCGATATGGTGCGGCTCTTACGGGCCGGCCGCTTTGATCTGGCCATCGATCCGTTCAGCGGCGAGGAATTGGGCCCGGCGCTCCTGGCCTGGGAGAGCCGCGCGCGTTATCGGCTCGGTTTTTCCAC
>CAZJRH010000261.1:0-4680 GCA_964548215.1 uncultured Nitrospirota bacterium | reverse complement strand
CCTGCCTGCCGGCAGGCAGGGAGGAGGCACCTCCCCCCGATTTTAATGACGTAATCGGCACGATGGCCGGATCGGCCGGTTGCAGATACCTGGCCGGGTCGGCCTGAAATTTCTCCCGGCACGAGCGACAGCAGAAATAATAGGCAACGCCGTCGTGCGTATAATGATCGGCCGCGTGAGCCGGATCGACCCGCATCTTGCAGATGGGGTCGATCGCCGTCGCGGAAGAGGTGGTGCGCGGTTGTGCGTCCATCTCCATGTGTCCGGCCCCGGTTATCGCGCCGTCGAACCGAAGAGCCGGTAGCGGTGCTCGGCGATCCAGCGATAGCCGCGCCGGGTCAGCCGGTCGAGGCCCGGCAGCGACAACAGCCAGGCGATAGGACGGCCACCCGGCAGCCGGCCCAGAATCTGCACGGCCGCCCGTTCCCCCTCCCACGCGCGCCCCTCTTCATCAAGAAAGCGGAACGCGTCGAGGCAGCCAAGGTCTTTCAGATCGGGTTGAAGACGAACCGCTTCCGGCTCTTCAAAATGCAGAAACCGCAGGGAAAACAGGCCCGCCGCGGCCCATCGGGCAATATACCGCCGGCTCGTCTCGCAGAGTCGGCAATCGGCGTCATAGATGACGGTGGGAACCATGGGACGATTCTGCCTCCGGGGAAGCCGCCTGGAGGGCCTGCCGCCACTGCTCCAAACGGCCTCGATTCTCGGCCAGTTTCGGCAGTTGGTACTTTTCGTCGACCGCCACGACCCGTTCCATCATGGCGACGGCCCGGTCCAATTGATGCAATCCCTCGTAAATGGCGGCCAGATGATAGCAGGCCGCCGCCGTCAGCCGGTCGTCACCCAGGCGCTCCGCCACGTCCAGGGACTTCTGACAGGAGGCCAGCGCCTCATCGTGGCGGCCCATCATGCCGTAGGTTTTGCCCAGTTGATTCTGCATCATCGCCACGCCCGTCTGATCGCCGATCCGCTTCATCAACACCCCGGCCCGTTCGGATAACGAGAGCGCCCGCGCCCAATCGCCGCGGCCCCGTGCGATCAGCGCCAGGTTCCCCAGGATCGTTGCCACGGTCCGCTCCTCACCCAACGGCTCCAGCAGATCGAGCGCTTCCAGATAGTAGGCCTCGCCCCGATCCGATGCGCCCCCGTCGGCCTGCAGATTGCCCATGTTGGCCAGCGTGATGCCGATGCCCCGCTGGTCCCCGAGTTGTTTCTGCAGCGCCAGCACTTCCTGATACGCGGCGACGGCCTGCGCCTCCCGGCCGGTGCAGGCGAAAATATTTGCCAGATTGCCCAGGGTCAGTACCAGCTCGCGGGGATTGCCGCTGCGGCGGTCCAGTTCCAGCGCCTGCTGATAACAGCGCTGCGCCTCGGCGTAATCTCCGGCCTGAAAGTGGCCGTTTCCCTGCCGGTTCAATTGCGGTGATAAGGATTCCATGGGTCCGAGTATCATACCACGGAGGCGGACGACGGCGGAGACTACATCAGCCGGATAAGACGGCAGGTCGGAATGATTGGCCGGCGGCGACGGATCACGCTCCGGCGACAGCGCGGCGGACGGCCTTCGCGCCATCCACCAGGATCGACGTCCCGTCGCCCACCAGCACGGCGTCGAACGTGTAGCCCAGGAGCGTGCTCACCCCGGCCTTCGCCTTGGTCACATCGGGAAATTTGTCCGGCGGCAGCAGACTGAGCGAGCCGGGCGGGTTCCCGATCAGCGTGTCGCCCACGATAAGGATGCCGCCGTCCCGTTCCAACAGCAGCGCCGATTCACCGGGCGATTTACCGTTGGGGATCTGAATCACCAGAAGTTCGCCGGCAATACGATCGCCGTGCTTGAAGGTGCCGTCCGGTTTGATCTCCATGAGCGGCGCGTCCTGCGCGGGGACCAGGATTTTCGTCCGGAGCAGCGCGCGATAGCGATCGGCCTCCCGAACGTGGTCCCGATTCGTCAGAATGATGGTGGAGATAAGGCCCAACTGCTGGACAAATGCCAATTCATCATCGGCCAGCAGCGGCGGGTCGATGATCACCCGCTCCCGGTCGGACAAGATGAGATGGCCGTTGAAATTCAATCCCTTTTCTTCGGAATAGTGCGACCATTGATAGACGCCCCGCGCCACTTCCTCCATAATATGCCCCCCTCCCCCGATTGCTTCCGCGATCCCACCCGCATCCCCCCATCTTATGGATGATGGAGACGGGTCACTTTACCACGCTTGAGAGGCAAAATCGACGGAAAAAAGAGGGACAAGAGCCGGAGCGTCAGCAGGCCAGACCGTACGCGGGCTTTCGATTGACACATTGGATCACATGCCAATAATTGAGCGGATTCACGCGCAGCCGCTGCTGCACGGCCAGCGTGGTTTCCTGCAACAGGGGCTCCAGGAACAGATACGAGCGAAACCCGATCCACCGGCAGATCGGCGAGAGGCTTTTTTCCACGCGGGACAGCAGCGGATGGGTCGTGGAAAAATGGTTCAGCAGCACGATCACCCCGCCGGGCCGGCAGACGCGGCTCATTTCGACCAGCACGCGCCGGGGATCGGGCACGGCGCCGATGACGTAGGCGGCCATGACGGCGTCGAAGCTGTTGTCCTGAAACGCCAGCCGCGAGGCGTCCTGGCGCTGCAGATGGACGTTCGTCAACCCCAGCCGGCTGACGCGCCGCGCGCCCCGCTCGAGCATCTGCCCGGTCAGGTCGACGCCCACGATCCGGCAATCGCGCGGATAGAGCGGCAGGGAAAGCCCGGTGCCCACCCCCACCTCCAGCACGCGGCTGCCCGGGCGTAATTTCAACAGGTTGATGGCCGTCGCGCGCGAATCGTGAAACAACCGGCCGAAGACCAGGTCGTAACAATTCGAATAGATCGAATAGACCTGCTCGACTTTCTTCGTGTCCAGATACTTGGTGTCCATCGTTGCTTCGTGCGCTCCGCGAACCAGCCGAACCTCCGATCAGAATGGATGATCAGGATGGACCGTGTAAAGGTAATCCGAACAGGCCGCGAGCCGCCCTTGCTCGCTTCTCAGTCGGGGTCTTAGTATAATCAGGGCGGCGCGAAGTTTCAAGATGGCTGACATCACGGAAATTTATCAGGGCCGCATCATTCGCGTGACGGCCGAAGAGGTCCGGCTGCCCAACGGCCGCACCACCCGCCTGGACTTGGTGCGCCATCCGGGCGCGACGGCCATCGTGCCGTTGCACGAGGACGGCCGGGTCACGCTCATCCATCAATATCGCCATGCGGTCGGCGCCTATCTCTATGAAGTGCCCGCCGGCACACTGGATCCCGGCGAAGCGCCGGAGGCGTGCGCGCGGCGGGAGACGGAGGAGGAAACCGGCTGCCGCCCGGGCCGCCTCGAACGGCTGGGCAGCATCGTGACCGCCCCCGGCTTCTGCGACGAAGTCATCCATCTCTTCCTGGCCACGCAACTGGAACCGACCCGCCAATCGCTCGATCAGGACGAAGTGCTCACCCTGGCGCCGATGGCGTTCGACGAGGCAATGGCCCGGGTGCAGGACAACACCATCCGCGACGCCAAGAGCATCGCCGCGCTCACGCTCGCCTTTGCGCGGGCGAAGCAACTGGGGCTGATCTGATGTCGGTGCGAATCGGCACGCCGCTCAGCCCCGGCGCCACCCGCGTCATGCTGCTGGGCGCGGGCGAGCTGGGCAAGGAAGTGATCATCGCGCTGCAACGGCTGGGTGTCGAAGTGATCGCCGTCGACCGTTACCCGAATGCACCGGGCCACCAGGTCGCCCACCGGATGCACGTCATTAATATGGCGGACGGCGCCGCGCTGCGGGTTCTGATCGAGCAGGAGCGGCCCCATCTGATCGTGCCGGAGATCGAGGCGATCGCGACCGACGCGCTGGTCGAGGTGGAGCGCGACGGGCTCGCGGAGGTGATTCCCACCGCCCGCGCCACCCGCCTGACGATGAATCGCGAGGGCATCCGGCGCTTGGCGGCCGAAGAGCTGAAACTGCCGACCTCGCGCTATGCATTTGCCGAAAACCTCGACGAGCTGCGCGCGGCGATCGACGGCGGCATCGGCTATCCCTGCGTAATCAAGCCGATCATGTCGTCATCGGGCAAAGGTCAATCGGTGGTCCGCTCGGCCGCCGACACGGAGACGGCCTGGGACTACGCCATGCGCGGCAGCCGGGTGAACCGCGGCAAGGTCATCGTCGAAGCCTTCATCGACTTCGAATTTGAAATCACCCTGCTCACCGTCCGGGCGATCGGCAAGAGCGGCGCGGTCGAAACATTTTTTTGCGAGCCGGTCGGCCACATCCAGATCAAAGGCGACTACGTTGAGAGCTGGCAGCCGCAGCCGATGTCTCCCGCGGCGCTCGCCATGGCCCGTGATATCGCCAGGCGGGTCACCGGCAATCTGGGCGGCCGCGGCATCTTCGGCGTGGAGCTCTTCGTCAAGGGCGATCAGGTCTGGTTCAGCGAGGTCAGTCCCCGCCCGCACGACACCGGCATGGTCACGATGATCAGCCAGGTGCAGAGCGAATTCGAACTGCACGCGCGGGCGATCCTGGGGCTGCCGGTTGACGTGGCGTTACGCCAACCCGGCGCCAGCGCCGTCATCTACGGCGGCCTGGAGGAGAAGGGCATCGCGTTCGAGGGAGTTGCCGAGGCGCTGTCGATCCCCGGCTCGGACCTGCGC
>CAZJRH010000260.1:0-2737 GCA_964548215.1 uncultured Nitrospirota bacterium | reverse complement strand
ATCTGATCGACAACGCGCTCCGTCACACGCCGGCCGGCGGAACTATTACCATCGGCCTTGCGCCGTCGGACCACGCCATCACCATCCAGGTGACGGATACCGGCCAGGGGATTCCTCCGGAGGCGCTTCCGCATATCTTTGACCGGTTCTACCGTGTCGAGAAGGATGTGCGTGCCGACGGCGCGGGGCTCGGCCTGGCCATCGCCAAGCGAATTCTCGAACTTCACGGCAGCTCGATCGAGGCGTCCAGCGCCCCGAACGTTGTGCCGACGTTCGGGGCGCTGGACGCCTCGAACGTCGGCACAACGTTCACGTTTCGCCTCCCGGTCAGTTCCACGACCACCGATCAATAACGCCCCGCCGCGGGCTGACCCAATATCTGATAGTTTTCCGTGATGAAAATGTGATGATTCCGTGACGACAGCGTGACGAGGGGCGATTATCCTGGTGGTGATGTGCAACCCAACAGGAGGAATAACAATGAAACAGCGATCGTTATTGGCGCTCGGCGCATTCTTCTTCGCCACAGGACTATCCGCTTCAGCCGTTCAGGCGGATGATGAGGTCGTCCGGTATGCGATCACGATTACCAATGTGACTCGAGGACAGGTGATCACGCCGCCCGTGGTCATCAGCCACAACCAGGGGTTCAAACTGTTTACGGTCGGGGCACCGGCCATTCCCGAACTGGCCGCCCTGGCGGAGGACGGCCCGACGGCGCCTCTTTTGAGCCTGCTTCCTTCATTGCCGCCCGTGTTGGATTTCGCGGCAGCGACGGCGCCCATTTTGCCCGGTGCGTCCGTCACGCTTGAGGTCAGAACGTCGGGCCTGTTCCGATCCATCACGGCCGTGGGCATGCTGGCGACCACCAATGACGCCTTTTTTGCCGTTCAAGGTGTTGCTGTACCCAAGAATGGGAAGGCGACCGTTGAGGCGGAGGCCTACGACGCCGGCAGTGAACGGAATTCGGAGTCGTGCGCGTTTATTCCCGGTCCTCCGTGCGGAAGCGCGGGGGTCCGCGACACCGCCGGAGCCGAAGGCTATGTCCACATCCATGCCGGCGTCCACGGCATCGGGAACCTCGTGCCCGCCACCCACGACTGGAGAAATCCCGTCGCGGAGATCACGATCCGTCGGATTCCATAATCTTCAACGCACAAGGAGGCTTGACCATGAAGCAGCTCACCACACAAGGAGGATCGGCCATGAAACAGCTTGCTCGCGTTGCACTGATGACAGTCCTGCTCGGGTTCGGCCTTGCCGTTCCCTATGCCTCAAGCGAGATGATGGACAAAGAAAAAGGCATGATGGGGGAACGGACGATGGCTCTGATGGCGGATTCCGCCGGCAAGGGGGCCAAGGGAGAGGCGGTGATCAAAGAGAGCGAAGCCGGCCGGAAGGAGATCGCCATCCGGATGACGGGGCTCAAGCCCAATTCGGTCTACACTGTCTGGCTGGTGAACATGACACCCAAGATGGACATGATGGGCATCGGGTCAGGGGACTACACCTTTAAGAGCGACCCCAAGGGCGATGGGCACTACTCTGCGACCGTGTCGGCCGATGAATTGCACAAATGGCAGCTACTGGAGATTGCCTATCATCCCGATGGGGATCCCAAGAATATGAAGAAGATGGGGATCGCACTCAAGGCCGCGTTCATGATGGAGAAGGAAAAGATGATGGAAAAAGAGCAGGGGATGATGAAAAAATAACATGATAGAACGGAAACCCGACGAAGAAAATTGGTGACGACTACCCCGCGTGGGTTTATGTCACCTTGTGGAGAGCGGGCGCGAACAGAATGAAGACACGTCTTGATTTTCTATCGCCGATGATTGTAGTCGGCTTCATAGGAATTCTTTTCGGCCTGTTGCTGGTCCATCCACGAGATGCCCAAGCCTTCGTTGGCAGGAAGGCCCCTGAACTCGAGAGCCCGGTTTGGATCAATTCAGACCCAAAATCGCTGAACAGCCTTCGCGGAAAAGTCGTTCTCGTGGAGTTTTGGACGTTCGGTTGCTACAACTGCAGGAATGTGGAGCCCCAGATCAAAAAATGGCATCAAGAGTATGCCGGCCAGGGCCTCGTCGTCATCGGGATCCATGCGCCGGAGTTCTCGTACGAAAGGGATATCGATGCTGTGAAGAGATATGTTAGGGAAAATAATATCCCATACACCGCGGTCCTTGACAATGATTTTGCCATCTGGAATCGCTATGGAAACCGCTACTGGCCGGCTATTTACTTGATTGACAAGCAGGGTATCATCCGGTATGTCCGGGTGGGCGAGGGCGGCTACACGACGACCGAGGCCATGATCGAGTCCCTGTTGGCCGAAAACCCGTAGGCCTCCTGAGGCGGCGCGGTCTTTTACAACTTCGACGGCGAGCATCCCGGCCGCGATCGAGGCCTCAGGGGGGGGGCTGCTGTGGATCAGGCAAGATATGGAGGTTGAGGAACGATCATGAAACGGTTCTGGATGTGTCAGGCTCTGGTAATGGCGGTGGTCCTCTTCGCGGCCTTTACGCTAACGACCAGGGCCGGGGAGATACCCAAGGACGCGACCACCGGTTTGGAAACGGCCACCTTTGCGGGCGGGTGCTTCTGGTGCATGGAAGAGGTCTTTGACAAAGTGGCCGGCGTCGTGTCCACCACCTCGGGCTATACGGGTGGGCGCGTGAAAAATCCCACCTACCATGACGTGTCGGAGGGAGGAACCGGGCACGCGGAGTCGGTG
>CAZJRH010000259.1:0-2221 GCA_964548215.1 uncultured Nitrospirota bacterium | reverse complement strand
TCGTGTCCACAGTGATCATCCCCCGCCCGGCCTTCTCGCGCGACTCACGCACAGAAGGCCATTTTCACCACGCCGGGGTGGGGTCAAATTTCGACGCCGATTACCCCCGAACAGGGGTCAAAATTGCACGCCGGTTTACATGCGTCCCTCGGGCGCCAGGCGATGCACTGCCTTGACCAGCCTAATGAAGCGCCTGCTCGATCGCGCCACCTCACTTCTTCCCTGTCCTGTCAGGCGTTGCCCAGGGCTTGATCCGGCCTCGCTCATGCCGCGCTGTGCCCGGCGCACGATCACGCTGGTGCTGCGTCGCGAATAGTTTGCTGCCGACGCCCACTCGCGTTGCGCAAAATACAGCCCGGCGAGATTGCCAAACGAGGTGGCGACATTGGGGTGGTCGGGCCCGAGCGCCATCTCGACGATCGTCAGTGAGCGGTTGTATAGCGGCTCGGAGTCAGCGTAGCGGCCTTGGTCTTCGTATAGCCCGGCCAAGTTATTGAGCGAGGCGGCGACATCTGGGTGGTCGGGTCCCAGCGCCTTCTCGCGAAGAGATAAGCTCTTTACGTACAGCGGCTTTGCTTCGCCGTAGCGGCCTTGCTTATTGTACAACGCCGCTAGGTTGTTAAGGCTGCTGCCCACGTCCGGATGGTCAGAGCCCAACGCCTTTTCTCGTATGGCGAGGCTGCGCTTGTACAGCGGCTCAGCATCGGCAGTGCGATTTTGGAACTGGTACAGCACCGCGAGATTGTTCAATGAAGCGGCCACATCGGGGTGGTCGTGACCCAGCGCCCTCTCGCGAATGCCGAGCGAGCGCTTGAACAGCGGCTCGGCTTCAGCGTATCGGCCGTGGGCCTTGTAAAGCACTGCGAGATTGTTGAGCGAGGTACCGACATTGGGGTGGTCGGGCCCCAGGACCCTCTCGGTGATACCAAGAGAGCGCCGATACAAAGGTTCAGCCTCGGTGAAGCGGCCTTGGGCCTCGTAGAGCCACGCCAAATTGTTGAGCGAGGTGGCGACTGCGGGGTGGTTGGGCCCCAGTGCCTTCTCGCGGATAGCGAGCGAGCGCTGGAATAGTGAGTCGCCCTCGGCGTAGCGGCCCTGGGCTTGGTACAGCCCGGCGAGGTTGCTTAGCGTGACGCTGACATCTGGGTGGTCGGGCCCCAGTGCCTTTTCACGGATAGCGAGCGAGCGGTTGAGCAGCGGTTCTGCCTCGCTGTAGCGGCCCTGGGCCCGATACAGCGCGGCGAGGTTGTTGACCGAGGTACCGACAGTCGGGTGATCGGGCCCCAGCGCCTTCTCCGAGATGGCAAGATCGCGCTTGTACAGCGGCTCAGCCTCGGTGTAGCGACCCTGGGCTTGGTACAACCCCGCAAGGTTGTTCAGCGATGCGGCGACATCAAGGTGGTCGCGTCCCAGCGTCTTCTCGCGGGTTGCGAGCGAGCGCCTGTACAGCGGCTCAGCATCAGCATAGCGGCCCTGGGCTTGATACAAAAAGGCGAGGTTGTTGAGCGCGGTGGCATACTCAGGGTGCCCGGTCCCATGCCGCGCCTTCATGGCCTCGACATAGCGTTGGGCGATTGGCACCGCCGCCGCATATTTGCCGGCCTGATGGAGTTGGATCACCTGCCGGTTGAGCGCGGCGAGATCGTCCGTCTGAGCCTGCGCGCCAATGCTCGCAACGACGGCCAGCACGGCAACGACCAGCATCCTCGTCGGCTCACGCCGCATCGATACCACGCGCATCCGCCGCTCCCCGAGACGCAAGATTGTAAAGACGGAGTGTGCGCCAGTGGCATGACAGCAGCAAGCGCGCGACCTCCTGCGCGCAGCCTGCAAGCGACCCGCAACGACACATTCGCTGCGTTTGCGGTCGAGGACGGCGCCGGTGGCTATCCGGCACACAGCGATCGGGTACAAAGGGCCGTTCGCGCATTCTCCGACAAACGAACGTTTTTCGGAGACCGTTGCGGTCGAGCCGATTGACCCTTCTGAGGCACCAATATACCTCTTAAAATAGTCTCTTGAATTAAACTCTCCGAAATGCTACCTTGCAGTTGGATTATCGGAGACGGCGATGTTGATTGGCTATGCGCGGGTGTCGACCGATGAGCAGAACCCGGACCTGCAGCTCGATGCGCTGCGAAAAGCCGGCTGCGAGGAGATCTTCGTCGAGAAGGCCTCGGGTGCCCTGAGGGAGCGGCCTGAATTGAAGGCGGCCCTGCGG
>CAZJRH010000258.1:0-2035 GCA_964548215.1 uncultured Nitrospirota bacterium | reverse complement strand
CCGGATGATCGATCTGCTCGCCGAGACCGACACGACGGTGTTGATCATGGGCGAGACCGGCACGGGCAAGGAGCTGGTGGCCCAGGCGATCCACCGCCAGAGCGCGCGCTCGGCCGGGCCGTTTCTGGCCGTCAATTGCGGCGCCGTGGCCGAATCACTGCTCGATAGCGAGTTGTTCGGCCACGAACGGGGCGCGTTTACCGGCGCGATCAGCCGGCGGCGTGGCAAATTCGAGCTGGCCCACGGCGGCACGCTCTTTCTGGATGAGATCGGCGAGGTAACGTCGGCCATGCAGGTGAAGTTGCTGCGGGTGCTGCAGGAGCGTGAAATTCAGCGCGTCGGCGGCGAACGGCCGGTCGCGGTGGACGTGCGCATCGTCGCGGCGACCAACCAGTTGCTCGACAAGCTGGTGGCCGAGGGGCGGTTCCGCCAGGATCTCTATTATCGGCTCAAGGGGGTGCCGGTGACGGTGGCGCCGTTGCGGGAGCGGCGCG
Source organism: uncultured Nitrospirota bacterium (assembly GCA_964548215.1). Lineage (GTDB taxonomy): Bacteria > Nitrospirota > Nitrospiria > JACQCE01 > JACQCE01 > JBFMAJ01. The sequence continues at coordinate 1,541 of CAZJRH010000258.1, read as the reverse complement.
AGGATATTCCGCTGCTGGCCCAGCATTTTTTGCAGGAGTATACCGTCCGGTTGAATCGGCGCGTCACGGCCATTGCGCCCGACGCGATGACCGCGATGCTGGACTACGGCTGGCCGGGCAATGTCCGCGAGCTGCGCCATGCGATCGAACGGGCGGTGCTGCTGGCGGGCGCGCAGGCCACGCTGACGCCGGGACTGCTGCCGACGGAGCTGCAGCCGCTTGGGCCGGGCGTGCCGACTGACGCGCCGTCCGCGGCGACATCGGCCGGGCGGCCGGTGGGGCTGGGCGACTGGGCGCGCTGCTCCCAATTGCTCAGAGAGTACGGGTCGCTCGATGAGTTGCTCGCCATGGTCGAGTGGCAGATTGTGACCGAGGCAATGGCCGCGCACGGCGGCAACAAGAGTCGCGCGGCCAAGGCGCTGGGCCGCAGCTATCGGTGGCTGCGGAAATTGGAAAACCGGTTGCATCCTTCCCGTAAAATGACCGTCCCTCATCAAGGTTCCGCTTGATGGGACGGTCATCACGGGATTGGCCCCGTGGCCCGGACGATTTTTCCGGGCTCTACGGGGCCGCCGCCCCCGATTTAAAAGGGGACGAGCTGGTTTTTCTGCCCCGCATTGCGCACCACATGTAGTCTGTCCCCCTTCTTCATCTGAACGATCGTTCCGTATCCCGCCGCGTGGCATCCTGCCGAGATTTCCGTTTCGTTGATTTCACGGCGCAATTTTCTCCGCCACGCGCCTGGCATGGAAATTGTACATCCCAATGGCATGAGCACGCATGGACAGACGCATTGCAACGGATGGACGCTGCCGGAGTTGGTGGTGACCCTGGCGATTATCGGCATCGTGACGACGCTGGCCATGCCCTCGTTCGACGATCTGAGCGGGCGGCTGTCGCTGCGTTCGGCCTCGCAGGCGTTGGCCTCCACGCTGCGGAGCGCGCGCCATCGCGCGATGAGCGAGGGCCGGCCCTGCACGGTGCGGTTCGATCCAGCCGGCCACGGGTACCTGATCGATGACGGCCGGCACGACCGCGTGTTGTTGCCGTCCGGCGTTCGGTTCGGCGCCGCCGCCGGCGTGCTCGGCCCGCCCAGCCGGCCCGCGCAACCGGCGCCGACCGACGGCGTGAGTTTTCGCGGGGACCGGATCACATTTCTGCCGGACGGCACGCTGAGCCCGGGGCCGGGGACGATCTATCTGAGCGGCCGGCGCCGTGGCGAGGCGACGCTGGCGATCAGCCTGAGCATGGCGGGCCATCCCCGGCGATACCGGTGGGAGGCGGGGCGATGGACCGCATGGTGACGAGTCGGGGTATTGGGCAAGCGGGCTTCAGCCTCATTGAAGCGATGCTAGCGTTGCTTATTCTCACGATCGGCTGCGTCGGCGTGATCGGCATGTTTCTCGTGGCCGATCGGGCGATGGCCGGCGCGGCCGCATTCGATCGGGCGGTCGCGTTGGCCGGGGAGATCATCGAAGCGCGCTATCGGGCCTCCACTGATGACGCGGTTGACGGAGGCGATCTGATCGGCCCCCTCCAAC
>CAZJRH010000257.1:0-1628 GCA_964548215.1 uncultured Nitrospirota bacterium | reverse complement strand
CGGCGGCGGGCCAGCGACGATCGAGCACCAGCGTCAGCTCCCGGTGCTCCTCCTCGTCGGCCTCCCGCACCAGCAGCTTGGACTGGCGGGCGGAACTTTTCCAATGGATCATCCGGGCGTCGTCGCCATCCCGATAGTCCCGAAGAATGAAAAAGCCGCTGCCCTGGCCCCGGCGCGCGCGCGCCAACTCCTGCCCCACCGGGTTGATCAGGCCGACCAGCGCCTCATGCGGCAGGAGCGCCGGAAAGACCAGCACGTCGTCGGCAAGCGGAATCGTCAGTTGCTTGGTGAAGAGGCCGAACGGGAACTTTGTGCTGGCCACGGCGCTGTGCAACTGGTGCAGACCGCGCCGGGCAAAGGTCAGCCGCAGGGTCATGGAGCGGGTCGCGCCCGGCGGCAGCACAAAGATCGGCAGATCCGCCCCATCGGTGATGACCCGCCCGGCGCCGGTGACCTCGCTCAAGTGGAGCAAAAACGACGGGAACAGACGTTTGTGGTTGGTGGCCACCAAGCTCACCGAAGCGGGTTCCGACGCGAAGATCGTCGGCGCCAGGCGCCGGACCACCGCGAGCCGGCGCAGGCATTGCTCCGAGAGAATGCCGGAGAGCGTGATCAGGCTCAACAGCAGGGCCAGCACCAGGTAGAGCAGGTTGTTGCCCGTGTTGATGGCCGCCAGCCCGACGGCCAGCGTGACGAGGACGAACCGGACGCCCAGGGAGGTGAAGGTCAGCGACCGGCGACGGTACCGCAGCAGCCGCTCAAGCCAGCGCATGGCGCCGTTCCCCGGTCAGAGCGGGACGGGAATGGCCGACAACAACTCGTCCATTACCCGTTCGGCTTCGTGGTCATGCGACGGGCCCAGATCGACACGGCTCGACACGATGAGCCGGTGCGCCAGCACGGGCCCCGCCAGCCGTTTGATGTCGTCGGGCAGACAATAATCGCGCCCCTGCACGAGCGCGTGGGCCTGCGCGGCCCGGTAGAGCAGGATGGCGCCGCGCGGGCTGGCGCCCAGTTGAAGCTGATCGGTCTGGCGGGTCGCCCGCACAATGGCCAGCAGATAATCGACCAGGCTGTCGTCGATCCGGATGCGGTCGATGCTCTCCTGCAGGCCGATCAGCTCCTCGATCGTCAGCACCGGGCTCAGAGTCGACGCGGGATGGTGCAAGTGCGGGCGGGTCACGATCTCCCGCTCGTGCAATTCGTCGGGATAGCCGATCCGGATCCGCATCAGAAAGCGGTCCAGTTGGGACTCCGGCAGCGGGTAGGTTCCGTGATACTCCATCGGATTCTGCGTAGCCAGCACCATGAAGGGGCGCGGCAGCGGATAGGTGCGATTGTCCACCGACACCTGCATCTCGTTCATCGCTTCCAGCAGGCTGCTCTGTGTTTTCGGCGTGGTCCGGTTGATCTCGTCGGCCAGCACGATGTTGGCGAAGAGCGGGCCCTGCTTGAATTCAAACTCCCGGGTTTGCTGATTGAAGATCGTCACGCCGATGATGTCGGACGGCAACAGGTCGCTGGTGAACTGGACCCGGCGAAAGGTGCAGGAGAGGGAGCGGGCCAGCGCCTGCGCCAGCGTGGTTTTGCCGACCCCGGGCACGTCTTCGATGAGCAAATGGCCTCGG
>CAZJRH010000256.1:0-1968 GCA_964548215.1 uncultured Nitrospirota bacterium | reverse complement strand
GAATTCGGCCACGGGATGGGCTTCGACCACAACAGTCTCACCAGCATTCTGTACCCCGATCACAATTGGAGATGCCACACCAACTTGATCAAAACGGTTCAGGCACACGACATTGGCGACATCAATGCGCGGTACTGAAATCAGCCCGACTTTGGCGATCCCCCGACAGCGCCTGCTGTCGATTCTGGCGATCTTGGTCCTGGGAGCGGCTTGCTCCAACACAACCCCACAAGCGTCTTCGGCATCAAGTGCGCAGAGCGAGCCATCAGGAATCCATTCCGCTGTCTTCGTCGACATGACATATGCAGCCGACGAAGCCGAGCTGGTCCGATCGTCAACGCTCGTGGTAATTGGCAGCCCGGTCGGGGACGTTGAGGTCGACCTTTTGGGCGACGGGCGGTTCGCCGACTACTACCAAACGATCCGCATCGAGAGCGTGATCGGATCCGATGTGTCGTTGGATTCTGTGCGAATCGTGTGGCTCGGAGTGTCGCCGTCGCTCTTCGATGCGAACATCGAGACCGATTCCAAGCCTCTCAATGAGATTCTGCGGCCCGGAGATCGATATGTCTTCTTCCTCCAGACCTCAGGTGCGAAAGGGCTGTATGTACCGGTAGGCCACAGCCAAGGCATTTTGCAGTTCGATCCAGGAGGTCTGACTAGGACACTTGGCGCGCATGGCTTCTCCAGCCTGGTCGGGCTGGATTTGGCAGGCCTAGCATTGGCCGTTCAAGAGGTCAAACCTTAACGCCTCACTAGGCGAAAGCAGCGCGGGCCACTTAGGCCTCTGGTCCGAGTCGCGCTGACGCTGGCGGTCGGCGGCTGCGCTGCCCGGTCGCCATCGGCGACCGGGCAGGTGACGTGAATTGCAACACCTAAATCCGCGGTCGGTTGCGTTCTCGACCCCCAGCGAGCCTGCAGCGGCGCACTTGGATGCTCGCTGACAGCATGCTCGAAGCGGCCGCGGCAAGGGTCGGGCGACGTGGTGGCCGAGGCCCATTACGGGTTCCCCTGCGGTAGCATCGCGTGGTAGCAACAGGAGCGGATGCCCCCGGTCATCGGCTCATGCCGATCGGCTGCTCTGAGCCCGGCGGAGCTTTGACGGACGCCCGCGGACGCGATGACCCGGACTACAAAACCGAGTACGCCGGTTCAAGTTCCCGAATCCGCAATCTACAGCTGCAAGGGGCGAGCTAGCAATCCGGCTGGCTGGTTCGCATACTGTGAGGTACGGACCACCACTCCATTCCAGTCCGAATCCCGCCCTTACGGCGTCGTCAGCGTCGCCATGATCTCATCGAGGACGAGCTTGTTCTGCTCGTAGTCGGGCTGGTTCATAGACTCAGTGTGCGCGACCAGGTTCGGGCCTTCCGGTGTGGCCCCGAGCTGCACGATGTACTCATAGATCAACGTCCCGGCCGGTGGGCCGCCCGCCTCGCCCCCGGCTCGAAGCTCCCAGCGGGTCGTTCGATGCCCCGCGATCGTGATCTCCTCCGAGCTCACGATTTCGTAGAAGCTCCCTACGCCCCCTTCGACAACACTGATGCGGATTGCGACCGGACCCTGCGGCGTCGCGTCGACAAAGGTGAACGGCTCGGGATCCAGGTAGCCGCACGTATCGTTCGTGATGAGGTACCACCAGCCCGCCGGCACCTGGATCGAGTAGCCACCATCTGCATTCGAGCAGCCCACGGGTCCCTGGTCGGCGAAGACGGGGGTCGCTGACTCGCCGGCGCTCTCACCCAGGGTCGTCGAAGGCTGCGGTTCGGAGGAATGTGGAGGCACCGCGGCGGGCCCATATTGCTCGGCGGTCCAACCGGCCACGAGCACATTGCCATTCGGAAGCAGGGTCGCGGAATGCCGGGCTCGGGCATCGTGCATGTCTGCGATCGCGCGCCAGGTATCGCGTGCGGGGTCGTAAACCTCGGCCGTGGCCTTGTTTTCCGCGCTGCGCGTGCCGCCCGTCAC
>CAZJRH010000255.1:0-11831 GCA_964548215.1 uncultured Nitrospirota bacterium | reverse complement strand
AGGTATAGGCGATCCAGTCGCCCCGCGGCGACCAGGCGGGACTGGTATTGTAATCGCCTTGAAAGGTCAGCCGGCGCACGTTCGAGCCGTCGGCGTCCATGATGTAGAGCTGCGGCGACCCGCCGCGATCGGAGGTGAAGGCGAGCTGTCGCCCCGTCGGCGACCACGACGGCGACAGGTCGTCGCCCGGGCTGAAGGTCAGCCGCTGATGCCTGGTCCCCGCGCGATTGACCAGCCGCAACTCCAGATTGTTCGCATCATGATTGCTCGCAAAAGCCATCCAGTCGCCGTCCGGCGACCAGGCAGGGGAGAGGTTGAGGCCGGGAAAGGTCACCAGCTTCCATCGCCGATTCTCGGCCACGTCGATGCCGCAGATATCGGGATTGCCGCCGCGATAACAGAGATAGGTGATCCACCGGCCGTCGGGCGACCAGCGAGGCGCCAGCGACAGGGAGCGATCGCCGGTGATGCGGCGCGGCTGGTGGCCGTCGTAATCCATCAGATAGAGTTCTTTCTGCCGGGTTTGATCCGACACAAAGGCGACCCGGGTTTGCGCAATGCCCCGTTCCCCGGTGAACTGCGCAACGACGTCGTCGGCCAGACGATGGGCCACATGGCGGAGATAGGACTCCCGGCCGACATAGCGCTTGCCCAGCATCTGGCGGCCGCCGGCCACATCGAACAACCGGCCCTCCAGCACCAGCTCCTCGCCCTTGACCGTGATCCGGCCCCACAGCACACCTTTCGCGCCCGTCGACTTCAGTTGCTGCAGCGCCGGCCGATCAGGCGGCGCGGCGCCACCTCCCTGCTGCGCCACCGTCACTTCGAAAAAACCGGAGCGGCGCAAATCATCCGACAGCACCTGCTGCACTTCAGCCGAGACCGCCGGCCCAACACCGGCGCCCGTCACCGGCAAGAGCGTGATCGAGATTTTCTCCTCGTCACGCTTGGTGATGCCCAGAAAGACTTCGGGCTCATCGGCCTCGGCCGGCGGCAGTCGATGGGCCCCCAGCGCGGCCGTCACCGCCAGGGCGACGACGCACAACCACGCCAGGACGCGTGACCGGCGGCGCGTCATCGCGCCGCCTGCCAGGTGAACGCCACGTGGACTTTCAATGTCGGGTTTTGAAAGCTGCGCGGCAGGGGTGGCAGCGGCGCGGCGAGCAAGACCGCGCGTTGCGCGGCCTGGTCGAAATAAAAATTGCCGGAGCCGGCCTCCAGCGCCACCCCGCTCACCGAACCGTCCCGATTGATCGTGAAGACCACGATCGCCTGCACCGGCTCCGAGCCGGACAGCGGCGGCGGAATCCATTGCGTCTCGAGTTTGCGCTGAAACACCGCACAATAGTCGGAGCAATCAAATTCCGGCGCGTCGATTTTCGGCACCACCGCGACCGGCACGTTCGTCGGCGCCGTCGCGGGCGCGATGGCGGCCGGGGCCGGCGTGTCCGGCTGGGGCGTCGGTTTGACGACGGGCGGCGCCGGCGGCTTGGGCTTGGCAATCGGTTTGACCGGGGTCAGGATTTTCGCCGGTTTCATCGGGGGCGGCTTGTCGGGCGGACGGGCGGGCAGCGGTTCAGGCGGCGGGGCCATCGGCGTGGCCGCCGGCGGCGCGGGTAATTCGACCAGGCTGACCTGATAGTCGGGAGGAAGCGTCATGCGGCGGCTCATCTGAAACAACGGAACCGCCAGCAGGAGCGCGATCGTCAGATGGAGGCCGAGCGAGACCAGGAACGCCTGCTTCATTGTCAGCGTTCCTACCGACTCCTTGTCTCGGGTTCGGTCACCATCCCCAATTTATCGATCCCGACTTTTTTGACGGCATCCATGACCTGCACCACGATGCCATAGGGAATGGATTGATCGGCCCGCAGGTAGATCGTCACGTCGGGGTTCCGATCATGCAACCGCTTCATGGCCGCCTCCAACCGTCCGGCGGACACTTCCTCCTGATCCAGAAAAATTTTGTGATCCTTGTTGACGCTCACGATGATCCGCTCGTCCGGCTTGATTGTGTTGGCCGCCGATTGCGGCAAATCGATATCGATGCCCCGGTAGAGCAACGGCGCCGTGATCATGAAAATGATCAGAAGCACCAGCACCACGTCCACGAGCGGCACGACATTGATCTCCGCCATGAAGCGGCGGGATCCGTCCGAGGGGCCTCCCATCATGGGATCAGACCCGGGCCGCGGCGTCGCGGGCCGCGGCGCGCGGAAGCCGCTCGACCGCCTCGGCGGCGAACAACTCCAGTTGCGCCGACAGCAGACGCAGCCGGCCGAGAAAGTAATTGTAGGCGACCACGGCGGGAATCGCGGCAAACAGGCCGGCCGCCGTCGCAACCAGCGCCTCGGCGATGCCGGGCGCCACCGCGGCGATGCTGGCCGTGCCCATCTGGCTGATGGCCTGAAAAGCGGCGATGATGCCGAGCACGGTGCCGAATAATCCAATAAATGGCGACACATTCCCGGTCGTGGCGAGAAACGAGAGGTATTCCTCGTAACGGCCCAACTCCATTTCAACCGCCCGCCGGAAGCGCCGCTCAAGCGGATGCTGGCCGTCGGCCCCGTCGGATGCGGCCGCCGCGCCGAAACCCGGGGCGGTCTGGCGCCGGCCCGTCACCTCCAGCCAGACCGCCGCCATGGGGCTGTAGGGATACTGCTCGGCCACGTGATGAATGGCCGGCCCGTCGGCCTGCGAGAAGGCGCCGATGAAGCGGCGATTCTCCCTCTGCGCCTGCCAGAAAACCTTCCATTTATAAAAGATGATCGCCCAGGACATGACGGAGAGCAGCAGCAGGAGCACCAGCACCACCTTGGTGATGAGGCTGGCGTCCAGGATCAGCGTGACGATTTCTGAATTCATCGATGGGCAACCGCCCGCGCCGCGAGGCCGGGGCGGATCAACTTCATGCGGAGGAGTGGCGGGGCCGGCGGGGCTCGAACCCGTGACCTCCGGCGTGACAGGCCGGCGTTCTAACCAGCTGAACTACGGCCCCGCAAAATTTTGCTCCGCAAAATTCTGTCCCGAACCGTCCGTTAGGACGATGAGGGACGCTGATGTTGCTTTGATCCATAACCAACACAGAATCATCACCCCTCATCCCGCCCTGCGGGATTCGGGGCGCGCTTCACCAAAGGTGAAGCGCGTGGGCGGAAGGCGGCTCGAACGCCTGACCTCCTCGGTGTAAGCGAGGCGCTCTACCTACTGAGCTATCCGCCCAGTGGAGGCACACGCGAGCAGTTTTGCTTGCGCCATGACGACGAATTGTGTAGAATAGTAGCAACATTACGTCGAGAATGTCAATCGAAATCAATGTCTTTTCCTCCGATCCGCATGCGTAATCTTGCTGCGTTCACGCTGCTCGCCATCGTGTGCGCGGCCTGCGATCGTCCACAGGCAACACCGACGCCCCCGCCGCCCGCCGCGCCCGCGGCCGCGCAATCGGGTTTCACCAATTTTGAAACCGGCGGCAACGTCAAAGCGCTCGCGCTGGACGGTCCCCATCTCTGGATGGGATTGCCCAACGGCCTCATTCGTTACGACACGCGCACGGCCGACAGTCATGAGATCATCACGGCGGGGCAGACCCGCAGCGGCCTGATGAGCAACGGCATCTATATGATTCACGTCGACGGGCGCGGCGACACATGGGTCGGCACCTACGGCGGCGGCCTGATGCGCCTGGCCGGCCAGCGCTGGACCGTCTACACACCCTATGGATTCGGCTCGCCCGTCACCTACGGCGCCGCCTGGCAGCCGGTCGCGGCCGGCGCCGGCATCGGCGATTTATGGGTTTACGACCTCGCGGTCGACCACAACAATACCTATTGGATCGCCACCTGGAAGGGCGCCACCCGTTATGACGGCACGACGTTTCGAACGTTCACCGAAAAAGACGGCCTGATCGACAAATGGGTCTACGCCATCGCCGTCGACCGGGACAATGTCGTCTGGTTCGGCACCGAAGGCGGGCTGACCCGCCACGATCCGATCACACGGCAATGGACGAGCTGGACGCATGCCGACGGGCTCGGGCTGGCCGTTCCGGCGCCGGCCCCCTCAACGCCGTCCGCATCCGACGGCGACGCGTCGGGCCATCACGGCGGGCAATCGAAGAGCAACATGGGGCCGAATCCGAATTATATTTTGGACATCGCCATCGATGAGAACAACGTCAAATGGATCGGCACCTGGGGCGCGGGCCTGAGCCGCTTCGATTCGTCGGCCCCGACGGGCCGCCAATGGACCACCTTCAGCAAAGCGGACGGATTGGGCGGCCATTTCATCCACGTGTTGAAATTCGATCCGCAAGGCCGGTTGTGGATCGGCAGCGAAGGCGGCGTTACCATCTATGAAAACGGCCGCTGGACAACGTATACCACGGCGAACGGCCTGCTGGACAACAACGTCTTCTCGCTGGTGTTCGGAGAGAACGGCACGGCCTGGATCGGCACCTGGCGGGGCTTGAGTAAATTCGATCCGCCGCCCGCCGCCGGTTGATCGCGTTATTTTCGGGGTTTGGCCGGCGCGGCCGGCGTGATCTCCAGCCACCGATCGGTCGTCAGGACCGTCGGGGGAGCGGCGCCCGTGGACAGCGTCACCCGGCCGACGAACTGCCGGCGGCCCGGCTTGAGCAGCTTGACCGACACCTCGAGCACGCGCACCTCGCCCGCGGCAAGCGATCCGCTCCATGACAATTCTCCCGCGGTCCGTTCAACACCGCTCGGTAATTCGATCTGAATCTGCACGTGCGTCATCTCTTCCATGGCCATGACGGCCAGCGTCGCCACAATCTCGCCGCCGACCACCGGAGGACCGGCCACGATCAATTCCGGCACAAGCGGCGCTTGGGCGGGCGCCTCGGTCTGGCCGGGGCTGGGGGGCGACGGGGCGATCTCCGCCGCCGCAACCGAGATGGACGCCACGATCGCCGTCGCGATGCCCCACCGGATCATCCACGTCATGTTCGCTCCTCCTTGTGCGGTCCCGTGATCAGATCCTTCGAGGAGGCGACGACCACATAGGGCGCGCCCCACTGCCGGCGATCCTCCGTGCTCCACGGCTCCGGATCATCGGCCGGTTTCAGGCGTACGCCGCAATCGCCTCCGGTCACCAGATAGGCGACGCCAAGACCAGAGTCGTCTATTTTCTGCGCCACCGCCGGGCAGATGGGCTGATCGGGCCGGCCGGTCCAGCCGATCACCTGGAACCACTCCCCCTGCGACAACCGTTCATAGAGGCGGATGCGCGCGACCGGCCGAGACGGCTCGATCGCGTTGAACCGCCAACTGCCGCCCTCGGGGCAATTCTCGTTGGCTTCGATCAGCACCAGCATCGTCCGCGCGTCAGAACAGTTTGATGTTAAAATATCGTTTCGGATTTTTCTTGATATCTTCCACCAGCGAGCGAAACTCGGTTGACGCCCCTTTGAACTCCGTGACCGCCGACTGCAGTTCCTGGCTCATGGTCTCGTTGGTGATCAACTGCCCCGCGACGCCGCCCCCCTCCTCCACCTTGCCCAACAGCCGGTCGAGCCGCGCCGTCGACGCGGCCAGATTGTCATAGACGGCTGGATCGCGCACCAGCTTGGCCACCGTCCCATCGCCGCGCTGCAACGCGTTGCCAAACTGCTCAAACGATTTGGCCGTCGATTCGATCCGCTCCACCGCCGACGTCAATCGTTGATACAGTTCAGGATCGCGCACCAGCTTGCCGGCCGATCCATCCCCCTTCTCGATTTGCCGGAGCAGGCTGCGGCTGTCGGCCGTCAGGCGCGTGAGCTCCTCATAGAGCGTCGGATCCTTCACAAAGCGGCCGATCGTGCCCTGCCCTTCGGCAATTTTGGTCAGCATCCCGTTCAGATTGCGAAGCGTCAGACCCAATTCTCCCAGGGTCACCGAGCTGCCGGTGATTACCTCCTTGATGTCGATCGGCACGACGCCCTCCAGCGGCCGGCTGGGCGGCAGCGGAGGGGACGAGGGGGAGCCGAGAGAAATCTCGACGTAGATATCGCCCAACAACCCCTGCGTGCGCACGCTGGCCGCCGAGTCGGCCCGGATCAGTGTGGCCAACTCCTCATCCACCAGCATGTCGACCCGGATCGCCACCCGCTCGCCCTGGGTTGGAAAACCGATCTCCTTCACATAGCCCGCCTCGACGCCACCCAGCCAGACCGGCGCCCCGGTGCGCAGCCCCCGGACGTCGTTGAAGACCGCGCTCAGGGGCCGCTTGGGCCGCAGCGCGTCGGCGAGATAGCCAAATGACACCACGGCAATCGACACGATGGCCACGCTGATGATCACCACCAGGCCGACCTTCAATTCCGACCATCGGACATTCGTGCTTCGCCTCATAAGTCCCTCCATTCGATTAGGGGGAGATGCGCTTCGACCGGCCATGGCCTTTGGCCATGCCGCCGGCTCAGATTCCGCCTTCGCGGGCAGAGCCTGCGAAGCTTCATTCAGCTCCCCCTAAGACCCCCATCGCCTTACGTGTTGCTCCCATGGCTCGCGTGTCAATTCGACGCTCGGCTGCGCCCCCGACACTCTGATGATTCATTCGAGAAATCCCCGGACATACTCGTGCGGACATTTCCGCAATTCGTCCGAGTTGCCCTCAAAAATCAGCCGCCCCTCCTGAATCACCATAAAACGATTGCCGACACGGAATGCGTCGGCCATCTGGTGCGTGACCATCACGGACGTCACGTCCTGCGCGTCGCGCACCCGCCGGATCAGATCGCAAATGGTCCGCGCGGTCATCGGATCCAACCCGGTCGTCGGCTCGTCGTAGAGCATCAGTTTGGCATCGACCGCCGCCAGCGCCCGCATGATCGCCACGCGCCGCCGCATGCCGCCGCTCAGCTCATCGGGCATCATGTCGATCGCCTCCTCCAGCCCCACAAAACTCAACAACTGGCGGACACGGTCTTCGATTTCCGGTTCGCTCAACTGCCCTTCCTCGAGCAGACGATAACCGACATTCTCACCGACGGTCATTGAATCGAACAAGGCGCCCTCTTGAAACACCATCCCGATCTTACGGCGCAGTTGAACGAGCGCCGGCTCGTCCAAACCCGTGATCTCCTGCCCGTCGATCACAATGCGCCCCTTGTCCGGCTTGAGAAATCCCAGCATCAACCGGAGAATCGTCGTTTTGCCCGAGCCGCTGGCGCCGAGGATGACCTTGACCTCCCGCGGCGCCACGCCGAAACTTACGTCGTCGAGCACGACCTGGTCTTCGAAGGCGCAGGTCACGCCTTCAAAGACGATCAGGTCTCCCATCCCAGCAGCCCCACCAGCAATTTGGTCAGAAGAAAATTAGCCACCAGAATCAGAATCGACGCCAGCACGACGGCGCGCGTGGTGGCCAGCCCGATGCCCTTGGTCCCGCCCGCCGTCCGCAATCCCTGATCGCAGCCGACCAGCGCAATGATCAACCCAAAGATAAAGGGCTTGGTCAGCCCCCCGATGACATTTTCAAACGTGACCGAGCGGCCGACCTCCGCCCAATAGATCGGGGTGCTGATGTGGCTGATGGTCACCGCGATGGAGTAGCCGCCCAGCACGGCCATGGCGTCGCTGATGATCGTCAAAATCGGCAGCATCGACACCACGGCGACCACGCGGGGCACGACCAATTTTTTAATCGGATCGCTGCCCAGCACGCGCAGGGCGTCGATCTGATGGGTGACCTTCATGGCCCCCAGTTCGGCGGCGATCCCCGAACAGACGCGGCCAGCCACCATCAGGCCGGTCAGCACCGGCCCCAGTTCGCGCAGAATGCTGACGGTGACGGCCCGGCCGAGGTAACTCTTGGCGCCGAACGACGACAGTTCGATGGAAAATTGCATGGCAAGCGCCATACCCGCGAAAAGCCCCGTGAGAATGACAATGCCCAGCGACCCGACGCCGAGCAGATCCATCTGCTCGATGATGGCCTTGCCCGGCCACGGAGGACGCGCCAGGACCGCCAGCATCCGGCCGGTTAAGAGCGCCAGCTCTTGGACTTCCCTGATCTTGGCTTTGATCTGTTCGGCGGGTGTCACGATGGCTGGAAGAGCAGACGGCCTATAACCCCAATGACTCGCCTAAACGGACGACCATCAACCGCGGCTCGGTCATTGCGTCCATCGCATACCGGACACCTTCCCGCCCCAGGCCGGACTCCTTCGTGCCGCCGTACGGCATCTGGTCCACCCGGAACATCGGATAATCGTTGATGATGACGCCGCCGACCTCCAGTCCGGCGAAGGCGCGAAACACCTGATCGATGCGCTGGGTGAAGACACCCGCCTGCAGGCCGTAGACCGAGGCGTTGGCCATGTCGACGGCGTCCTGAAATGACGCGTAGGGCGCGACGATGACCACGGGCCCGAAGACTTCCTCGCAGGAAATTTTCATGCGGGGATCGACGCCGGCCAGAATGATGGGCGAGAGCAGATTGCCCCGCCGGGTGCCGGGCAGGACCGTTGTCGCGCCGTGGCTGACGGCCTCCTTGACCCAGCTCTCCACGCGGTCGGCCGACGCCTGGTCGATCATCGGGCCCACCACCGTCCTCGGATCGGCCGGATCGCCGACGGGCAGTTGTTTGACCGCCGCCGTGAACCGCTCCATGAATCGATCGTACACCGGCTGATGCACAAACAAGCGCTGCGCCGAAATGCAGACCTGCCCCGCGTAGGCGAAGGCGCTGACCGCCAGCCGCGTGGCCGCCCAGTCCAGATCGGCATCTTCGTGCACGATGCCCGCCGCGTTGCCGCCCAGCTCGAGCAGAACCCGTTTTTTCCCCGCCTTGCTTTTCAGCATCCAGCCGACGCGGGCGCTGCCGGTGAAGCTGAGCATCGCGATCCGATCGTCGGCCACCAGTTGCTCGGCCACCTCGACGGGACTGGGGAGCACATTGATCAGGCCGGGCGGCGCGCCCGCCTCCTGAAGCAGTTGTCCCAGACGCAACGCGGTCAACGGGGCCTGCGGCGGCGGTTTGAGGACGACGGGGGCGCCCACGGCCAGGGCCGGGGCCACTTTGTGCGCCGCAAGATTGAGGGGAAAATTAAACGGTGAAATCGCCGCCACCGGACCGACGGGCACGCGGACGGTCATCGCCACATAGCCTTCTCCCGACGGCGCCGCGTCAATCGGCACCATTTCGCCGCCCAACCGTTTGGCCTCTTCGGCCGCGAAGGTAAACGTGGAGATGGCCCGGTCGACTTCATCCGTCGCATATTGGAGCGGCTTGCCCGCCTCGGCGACGATCAGGCGGGCCACCTCCTCGCGGGCCTGACGCAGCCGGTCGACCAGTCCCATCAGCAACTGCGCCCGCCGGTACCGGGGCCATCGGCTCACCTCTTTGAAACAGCGATGGGCGGCCGCAATTGCCCGCTCCATCTCTGCGGCGGTGGCCTGCGCCACACGGGCGACAATCTCTCCGGTATGGGGATTGACGACTTTGGCAGTCTGGGCGGTGGTCACCCATTCCCCATCGACCAGCAGTCTGGTCTCTATGGTCATGATGTCATACCTTGAGACAACAACGAGGAGAACTGCAACAGACCGGCGCACGCGAATCGCTCATGCGCCAACTCGCCCGCGGCCATTATCGGAGAAGCCGGCAAGGTTGTCAAGACCGAGGCGCCGCCGTCCGACGAGGAACATAGAGCGGCGACAGGACCCGCAAATGGGTTGCGCCGTGCGCAATGATTTTCAGGGCCCGATCAATCTCGTCCGCGGTATTTCCGTGCCACACACTGAAGATCACCGCGCCCTGGGCGAGGGACTGGTCCAATCCCAGCGCCAATAACGTCGGCGAGGCCTTCCAGGCGGTCCGTTCGCGGCAGGTGACACCGGCCGCCGCCGCCACGCCGTCCCGGCTCAACGCCATCACCAACGCCTCGCCTTCCACGTACTCGATGGCGAGGCTGAGATGGCCCGGCAACCGATCCACGGGATGGCCCGTTAGCCGCCAGTCGTCAAGCTGGGCCTGCAACCCTTCGCGCAGGCGTCGCGTCAACGGATCGAGCTGCGCCCAGCGCTCGGCCAGCTCCACACGCGCCAATCGGGCCGCCGCCCCCATGCCGACGATGTTGGGCACGGCCTCCAGACCCGCCCGTCGGCCGCGCTCCTGCATGCCGCCCACGAGCTGCGGCGCCAGGCGAATACCCCGGCGCACATAGAGCGCGCCGGCGCCCGGCGGACCGCCCAACTGGTTCGACGACAGGCTCAAGGCATCGACCTGCATGGCCGCCACATCGAGCGGAATCCGGCCGGCCGCCGCCACCGCGTCGACGTGCAACGGCACGCCGCGCCGGCGGGTGATGGCGCCGATCTTGGCGATCGGTTGAATGGTGCCGATCTCGCCGCTGGCCGCCTGGATGGAGACGAGGCTGGCCGCTTGGGTCAGGAGCGCGTCCAGTTCAGCCGGATCGACCAGGCCGTGCGGATCCACCGGCAACGTGATGACGCGAAACCCCTGCGTCTCGAGCGCGCGACAGGATGCGCTCACCGAGGGATGTTCCACAGCCGAGATGATAATCCGGCGCGGGCCCAAGCGCCCGGCCCTGGCCAGTGCGATGCCGGTGAGCGCCAGATTGTTGGCTTCGGTGCCGGAGGAGGTGAAAATGATTTCTCGGGAATCGGCCTCGATCAGCGCGGCCACCTCGGCGCGCGCGTCGTCAATCGCCGCACGGGGCCGGTCGCCGCCCGCGTGGAGGCTCATGGGATTGCCCCACGCCTCGGCGAGAAACGGTTGCATCGCCGCCGAGACTTCCGGCCGCAGCGGCATCGCGCTGATGGCATCCAGATAGATCAACGATCCCACAGCCCATTCTAGCAGAGGATCGGCGGCCTCAACAACCGTCCCTCCCCGTTGACAACGAGTGGACGGCGGTGTAGCGTGGAACAGAAAGGAGGTGGGCGATGGCAAAAACGATGGGGTTCCTGAACAGCCAGACATATGCGTTGATGCGAATGGTCACCGGCTTCCTCTTCCTGTGGCACGGCGCGCAAAAATTGCTCGGCTTTCCCCTGCCGGCGCCCCCGGCCCCGCCGTTCATCATCTATATTGCCGGCTCGATCGAACTGGTCGGCGGCGCGCTCGTCATGCTCGGCCTCTTCACCCGCCCGGCCGCCTTTCTCTGCAGCGGCCTGATGGCGTTTGCCTATTGGATGGCGCACGGGAGCAAGATGTTCGGACAAGGGGCCAGCGCGCTCCTGCCCATTCAAAACGGCGGCGAACTTGCGGCGCTCTATGGTTTCGTCTTCCTCTTCATCGCTACGCAGGGCAGCGGCGCCTCCAGCCTGGACTCGGCCCGCGGAAAATAAATCCAAACCTCGATGGCAACCGACGCCAAACACAAACTGGGACTGATGCTCTCCACCCCGCCGGAACATCCCAATCTGTCCGTGCTGACCGGCCTGGCGCAGGCGGCAGTGGAGCGCGGCGACGGCGTCTACCTCTATCTGATCGACGAGGGGGTGCGCTCGCTGGGCGATGCGCGCATCCAGGCGCTGGCCCGTTCGGGTGTGAAGCTCTTCGCCTGCGCCTACGGCGCCCAAAAACACGGCCTGCCGACGACCGATCCGGCCGCGACCTGGTGCGGGCTGGTCGTGCTCAACGACGTGATCGACGGCTGCGACCGTTTTCTCTCCTTCAATTAGTCTTCCGCATGGCCGCGCCGTCTCCCAACGTGCTCATGCTCATCACGGGCGATCCGCTTCGAAGCCACCGGCCGGCCGAAGCGCTGCGCATCGCGCTGGGCTTGGACAGCGGCGGCAAGGGGCGGATGACGATCATTCTGCGAGGGGCGGCGGCGCGCCTGCTGACCGACGAAG